>JANOWV010000307.1:0-1512 GCA_031418075.1 Actinomycetes bacterium | reverse complement strand
CTCCTTGATCAGCCGCTCGAGCGGATTCGTCGAGTGGATCTGCCGCCAGTGCGCCGTCGGGAACGCCATGTAGGCCAGCACGTCGTCGGCGGCCTCCTTGAGGATCTGCGCCGCCTTCGCGCAGCGCTTCGAGAGCGTCTTGACCACCTCGTCGAGGTGCTCGCGCGCCTCTGCCTGCGTCGGCTGCGCGAAGATCGTCTTGATCACCGCCAGCGCCATCGCCTGCTGTCCCTTGGGCACGTGCGTCAGGATCGAGCGCATCGTGTGCACCCGGCACCGCTGCCACGTCGACGACGGCAGCACCTTCTTGACCGACTCCCGGATCCCTTCGTGGGCATCCGAGATCACGAGCTCCACCCCGCGCAGGCCCCGGCGCACGAGCGAGCGCAGGAAGTCCTTCCAGAACGGCTCGCTCTCCGTGTTGCCGACGTCGAAGCCCAGGATCGTCCTCGTCCCGTCCCGCGTCACCCCGATCGCCAGCACCACCGCCTTCGACCGCACCCGGCCGCCCTCGCGCACCTTCTCGTAGACGGCGTCGAGCCACACGTAGGGCACCTCGTCGTCGATCGGCCGCTGGCGGAACTGGCGAGCCTCCTCGTCGAGCTCCTTGCACATCCGGCTGACCGTGCTCTTGTCGATCGTCACGTCGTCGCCCAGCGCCTTGACGAGATCGTCGACCGCCCGCGTCGACACCCCGGACACGTACGCCTCCTGGACTACCGCCACGAGCGCGCGCTCCGCGCGCCGCCGCGGCTCGAGGAAACTCGGGAAGTACGTCCCCTGACGCAACTTCGGAATCCGCAACAGGATGCGGCCAAGCCGCGTGTCCCACGCCCGGTCCCGGTGGCCGTTGCGCTGCGTCGTCCGCGAGTCACTGCGCTCGAACGGCTCGGCGCCGACGATCGCGCCGACCTCGACGTCCATGATCCTTCGAACCATCTGCTCCACCGCCTCCCGCAGGACGTCCCCTTCGGGCCCCGCAAGGCTCTGGATCAGGGAACGGTCTTGCGGCATGCTCTGCTTCGTCATCGTGGCCTCCGTGGTTGCTTGGTCGCTTCCACAGATGAACCCGAGACCCTTCGACAGGGCAACCTGCCGAAGGTCTGCCCACCCGGTCAGCCCTACGAGGAGCCACCGGGGGGGCGATCTACACCACGAGCTGAGACATCATCGGATATTGAAGATGCGATGCCAGACCCACCTTCCCTGAGTTGCGGGTCGGGCACGATGATCTGCTGACTCCGCGCCGACGGGCGACGGCTCACTTCTTGCGCGGTGAGTCCACCTTCGCGATCGTCAACACGATGTCGCGACGACCTGTGTTCACGCGCACGGGCCCGGGCGAGCCGGGCGGCGCGCCCTCCACCGTCAATTCGACGGTGATCGGCGGCATCGCGGCGAAGCGGAACCGACCGTGCTCGTCGGCATCCGATCGCCAAGTGGTGCCATCCGGCTCGCGGCAAAGGACCGAGCAACGGCCGACCACGTCACCGGTCGTGTCCCTGACGACCC
>JANOWV010000306.1:0-2723 GCA_031418075.1 Actinomycetes bacterium | reverse complement strand
GACCCGATGTGCATGCAGAGGGTGGTGCGCGTCGCTTCGGCGACCGCGAACAGCGGGTCCCAGTAGCCGGTGTGGATGCTGGGGAGCCCGAGGTGGGTCGGGATCTCGCTGAAGCACACGGCGCGAGCGCCTCGCTCGGCATTGCGCGTGACCTCGGCGGCCGCGAGCTCCGCGTCCCAGATCGGGATGATGCAGAGCGGGATGAGGTGGCCGTCCGAGCCGGCGCACCACTCCTCGATCATCCAGTCGTTGTACGCCCGGACGCATGCCAATCCGAGCTCGAGGTCCTTGCCCTCCATGAAGGTCTGGCCACAGAAACGCGGGAAGGTCGGGAACGCGAGCGAGCCGTCGACGTGGTTGGTGGCGAGGTCGGCGATCCGGGCCGCCGGCTCATAGCAGCCGGGCCGCATCTCGTCGTAGGTGATCGCGGCGATCACCATCTTGGAGCGGTCGAAGCGGCTGAGATCGCCGTCGGGCGTCGCGTCGAGCGGGATGCACACGTGGCGCTTGTGCACGTAGATGAGACGGTCCTCGTACAGCCAGTAGTCGCCCCACTGCCCGTCGTCGGTCATCTCCTGGTTGTACGCGGCGCCGGCCGCCAGCGAGAAGTCGCCCCACCGTGCCCGTTCGATCCGCGGCCCGTGCTCGCGCATCTTCGAAGGGAGGCGGTCCTGCCAGAGATGCGGTGGCTCGACGACGTGGTCGTCGACGCTGATCATCTTCGGGAACTCGGCCACGTCGTGTGCCTACTCCTTGTCGGCGAGGGGGTCGTGCTGCACGCCGGAGTCGAAGCCGCCGTGCTTGCGCATGAACGTTGTCGAGCGTCGCCGGATGCGCCAGCCGTCGGCCGTGCGCACGTACTCATCGCGGTACCAACCCAGGCGCATGGCGTGCGTCTGCTGGTCGATGAACACGAAGTGCTGCATGCCGGTCGCGCGGTCGTCGTCACCGTCGACGGCGAGGTCGACGACCGGCATGTTCCCGATGAACTGTCCTCGGGGGGCGGCATCGAGGAGCGCGGGGAAGCGGTCGATGGAGTACGGCGTGCCGAACGCGATGTACTCGACATCCGGTGTGAACACGTCGAGCCACTGGTCCTCCACGAACTGGCTCGTGTAGGCCATGTACCGCGCGCAGAGCTGGTGCAGCTCGACCAGATCCGAGATACGCCGGTCGTTGATGGGTGGGTCGTCGACGCGATCGTGGTCGTGTGTCATCGGGTCATCCTTGCTCCGGGTCAGTCCTTCGCGGGCAGCGTGAACTGGTCGTGGTCACGGCCGAAGTCGGCGCGACGCTGGTGCGTTCGGACCTGTGCATCGAGCGCGGCACGGTCCCGTCGCACGGCCTCATCGTCGGCGGCATGCCGAAGGTCGCCGGTGCGCGGCGCGAGGTCGAAACCCGTGTACACGACCCGACGCTCCCTGCTGACGGGCGGTCGACTCATGTGCAGCGTGCAGCTGCAGTGCACCGTGAGGTCGCCGGCGCGTGTCGCGAGGGGGAGCCGGGGCAGATCGAGCTCGCCCCGGATCCCGGTCTGCTGCAGGTTCGCTCGATGCGAGCCCGCCACCACACCGAGCTCGCCGCTCTCGGCGTCGGAGTCGGTGAGCGAGATCCCCACGACGAGCCCGCAGCACCGCCGCGTGTGGTCACCGAGTGAGCAGTCCTTGTGCCAGGAGACGTCGGAGATCCCTTCGACGACCCCGACTTTCTTATAGAGCCCTTCGGCGCTGTCGCCGTCGCTCGGGGGCCGCTGGACGAGCTCGTCGCCGGTGAAGCCCCCGACCGAACGGAACCGATCGCTCGCCAGGAGGGTCTGGAGCGACGGTGACTTCAGGTTGAACCCCAGGACACGCGACGGGTACCAGCCGCCGGCCTCGGTCCGAGCCCACCACGAGGCGCCGTCGTCGCGTGCTGCCTCGGTGAGTGCCACGTCGAGCTCTGCCGACACCGCGTCCATCTCGGCTTCGGTGAAGACGCCTTCGAGGTGCAGGAACCCAGCCTCGGCGAGGAAGTGCCCGACCTCCTCGGGAGGATCGTCGATGCGGAACGATCGCTCGATGTCGAGCTCGCCGCCGTCGAGTGCACGGAACGTGATCGCACCCGACTCGTGCACGGGGCGCTCGTCGAACGCAGCCCGGAGCACCGGCTCCCACGCAACGAAGTCGTCGCCCGTCCCGCGGCGCATCTCGACGCGCCCCGAGAGCGTCAGTCCGAACGTGGAAGCGACGTCCTGCACGAGGTCCGAGAAGGCTGCTGCATCCATGACGGCGAGTGGACCGTCGTCGGCCGAGCCCGGCTCGACGACGAGACCACCGTCGCGCGCCACGAGCGACCCCGCGACGCCGTCGACCTCGAAGCCGAGGGTGGAGAGCGCGAGCACCTCGACGCCTCTCCCGGCCAAGCGGCCGGTCTCGCGGAGGACGGCGGGGAGCCCGTCGACGATCCAACTGGCGTCGAGAGCGACCGCATCACCCGCGTGGCGCGTCCGCAGATCGACACTCGTCATGGGTGGGCCACTCGTGTCCCGGGTCGCACGCCGCGGCTGCGCATGGCAACATGATATCCAGTCGGTGAGAAGGCGATTTTCGCGCAGCCTCGAGCTGCAGGAGGGGAGACACACGTGCAGATCGAGGGCAAGCGGGCGGTCGTCGTCGGCGGTGCATCGGGCATGGCGCGCGCGACCGCGGAGATGCTCGCCGAGCGCGGTGCATCCGTCGCGATCC
>JANOWV010000305.1:0-1897 GCA_031418075.1 Actinomycetes bacterium | reverse complement strand
TGACCCGTCACGAGCGACGCCAGCCGCACCGTCTCCGCCAACGAGGTGCCCGGCGCGGCATACACGTGGGCGATCAGAGATCGCTCGCGGAATTCGGGCAGGAACCGTCCGCCGAGGTGCGGGACCGCCGCACCCGCCGCCACGAGCAGGACCAGCAGACCCACCAGGACCGCACGCGGCTGCGCGACCACTCTGTCCAACAGGCGTCGGTACCCTTCGATCAGCCAGAGCGAGAAGGCCGACGACGTCGTCCTGGGCGTGGCGATCCGTGGCAGCAGCGCGGCGCAAAGCGCAGGCGTCACTGTGAGCGCGACGACGAGCGACGCAAGAATCGCGAGGATGTACGCGCGAGCGAGCGGAGAGAAGATCCGTCCGGCGACGCCGCCCAATAACAGGACGGGAACCAAGACGAGCGCCACGATGACGGTGGCATAGACAACCGACCCTCGAATCTCACGTGATGCGGACTGCACGATGTGAAGGGGAGACGAAGGATGGTCTGATCGCGCATTCTCGCGCAGACGACGCCAGACGTTCTCGACGTCGACGATCGCGTCGTCGACGACCTCGCCGACGGCGATCGCGAGCCCGCCGAGCGTCATCCCGTTGATCGTGGCTCCCGCCGCGATCAGGACCCCGGCGGCGGCGAGAATTGAGAGCGGAATGGCCGTCAGACTGATCACCGCGTGCCGCCAGGAGCGTAGGAACAAGACCAGCACGAACACAACGAGCACAGCGCCGATCGCCATCGCGCGTCCGACGGACCGCAGGGACGTTGCGACGAACGAAGCCTGGCGAAACACCGGAGGCTCGAACCGTGCCCCCTTCGGCAACTCGCGGGCGAGATCGTACAGAGCCGCCTCGACGCGCGCGGTCGTCGAGACGGTGTCGGCCCAAGGGAGCTTGTTCACCTGCAGAAAGACCGCCGGCTGGTCGTCGTAGGTCGCTGCTCCTACGAGCGGCTCTTCGCCGAGTACCACGGCAGCGACATCACCGATCCGGACCGGAGTTTCATTCCGAGTCTCGATCACGGCCTCGCGCAGGGGGTCGAGATTGCGGATATCCAACCGGCCGCCCGCCTGGACATCGGTGCGCGTCTCCGCCGACTCGATGAAACCGGCCGCGACGAGGGACTGCGAGCGAGCGACGGCATCCCGCAGCTCGGGCAGCGAAACACCCCGCTGCCGGAGACGGACCGGGTTGGGCCGAACCTCGATTCTCTCCACGCCGCCACCGAGCGCGAACACCTGGCTCACACCTGGAATCGACAGCAGGCGCGGGCGCACGGTCCAGTCGACGAAGGTGCGCAACTCGCGAAGCGCCTCCGGCCGATCGGGCGAGGCAGGCGTGACGAACATCCGGAGCAGGGCGCCGATCGGCGCCGCGACCGGAGCGATCTGGGGCATCCGGGTGACGTGCGGCAGACGGCCGGCCGCGGTTTGAAGTCGCTCGGAGACGAGCTGGCGTGCCCGATAGATCTCGACATCGTCCTCGAACACGAGCGTGATCGCGGACAAGCCTGCGGACGACGCCGATCGCACGGTGTTCACTTGCGGTGTCCCGAGCAACGCCCGTTCGAGCGGTCGCGTCACGAGCTGCTCGACGTCCAACGCCGAGAGGCCCGGCGCTTCAGTCTGGACGACGACCACAGGCGGGGTGAATTCGGGCAGCACGTCGAGTCGTGCGCGGGTTGCGAGCCAGAAGCCTGCGAACGCGAGAGCCAGAGCAACGGACAGAACGACGCGGCGATTCCGGATCGACGACGCGATCAACCCATCAAGGAACGATCCCACGTCTTAGTCCTGGTCACCGAGCCCGGTGCGAAGCTGTTCACCCCGCAATGCCATCGCACCGCGCACCACCACCTGCTCGTCGGAGCGCAGCCCCTCGACGCGCG
>JANOWV010000304.1:0-6281 GCA_031418075.1 Actinomycetes bacterium | reverse complement strand
CCAGCTCGTAGGTCGCCTTGCCGAGCTCGGAGGTCGCCATCTTCATGTACGAGTGCTCAGGCGCCGACGACCCCTGGGCGAAGCTTGCGAATCCCTTGTAGCCGAGCGCGCGCAGCGAAGCGGCCTGCTCGTACATCGCTGCGATCCGGCGACGGATCCCCGTGTCGTGGCCGAGCCCGTTGCGACGAGCGAGATCCACGAGGTGCTCGACGGTCGACTCGAGGCGCGAGACACCCTCCACCCACAGACCCGCTCGCTCGTGGGCGAGGGAGCCTTGGGTGATGCGCCATCCGCCGTTGAGGTCGCCGACGAGGTTCTCGACCGGAACCTCCACGTCCGTGAAGAACACCTCGGCGAAATGCGCGGCGCCGGTGAGGTGTCGCAGCGGCCGCACGTCGATCCCGGGGGTGTCCATGTCGACGATCAGGAGGCTGATCCCCTTGTGCTTGGGCACGTCGGGGTCTGTGCGCACATAGACCATGCACTTCTGGGACACCGTCGCATACGACGTCCACACCTTTTGGCCGTTGACGATGAAGCGGTCGCCGTCGAGCACCGCACGGGTCTGCAGGCCGGCGAGATCCGAACCCGCGTTCGGCTCGCTCATCCCGATGCACCAGATCGTGTCGCCTCGGATGGCGGCGGGAACGAGCTCCTGCTGCTGCTCGTTCCCGAACTCGAGGAGGCTCGGCGCGACGATGGCATACCCGGGGAAGTGCAGCGAGCGGGGCATTCGCCGCCGCGCCATCTCCTCGAGGTAGATGAGCGTCTGTACCGGCGTCGCGTTGCGACCACCGTGCTCGGGCGGGTACCCGGGGATCATCCAGCCGTGGTCGAAGAGCGTGGCCTGCCACCCACGCGACCACTCGGGGACGATCTCCGCCTGCTCGCCAGGTCCGTCCCCGGCCCCGTGCTCCATCATGTCGTTCCCGGCCACCGCCTCTGGCGGCGCGTGCTCGTCGAGGAACGCGAGGAGCTCGTCGCGGAAGGCGACCTCGTCGGGTCCCCAGCCGAGCTGCATTCCTAGCCCTCGAACGAGAGCAGGAAGGGCGGGACGCCGGGATCGCTCTTCGCGAAGAGCTGGTCGCGGCCGGCCGCGATCGACTCGATCGTCCACGCATCGTCGCTCGTGATCTGGGTGACTGGCCGCCAGCCCTGCACGATCTGGGCGACGCCACCCTGGATCTTGACGACCTGGCCGGTGACCCCTTCGGAGAGGTCCGAGGCGAGCCAGCCGACCGCGGCGGCGACGTTCGCGGGATCGAGCTTGGCCTTCATCGACTCGTCGGCCCCGCCGCCCATGAGGTCCTCGGTGAGGCGGGTCAGCGCGACGGGCGCGATGGCGTTGGCGCGCACACCGAAGCGCACGAGCTCGCGGGCGAGCACGATCGTGAGTGCCGCGATGCCGGCCTTCGCCGCTGCGTAGTTGGCCTGCCCGGCGTTGCCGTAGAGGCCCGACTCCGACGCCGTGTTCACGATCTTGGCGTTCACCGACTCGCCGCTGTCCTTCGACTTCTGCCGCCAGTACGAGCCGGCGAAGTGTGACGGTGCGAAATGTCCTTTGAGGTGGACCTTGATGACCGAGTCCCACTCGTCCTCGGTCATGTTGAAGCTCATCTTGTCGCGCAGGATCCCGGCGTTGTTCACGAGAACGTCGAGCCCACCGAATGTCTCGACGGCCTGGTTGATGAGGTTCTCGGCGCCGGCCCAGCTGGAGATGTCGTCGGTGTTGGCCGCGGCCTTCCCGCCGGCGGCAACGATCTCGTCTGCGACTTCCTGCGCGGGCCCGGCGTCGGTGCCCTCACCGGAGCGCGCGCCCCCGAGGTCGTTCACCACGACCGAGGCGCCCTCGCGGGCGAGCAGCAGCGCCTCTTCGCGCCCGATGCCGCGGCCGGCACCGGTGACGATCGCGACCTTGCCGTCGAACTGACCCATTGCGAACCCGCTCCTCCTCGACGGCTCCTCGTGGTGGGACGGGGAGGTGCGCCGAACGATCGAACCTGACGTGGCCGTCAGACACTACTGGGGGGCCCGGTGGCCCGAGCAAGTGACGGTATGGGTCCGTGGTGGCTCTCCAGCGTCACGCGCTCGGGGGAACGGCCACGTGCTTGGGGAAGCGGGGGATCAGCGACCGGTGAAGTCGGGGTCACGGCGGTCGCGGAAGGCGGCCATGCCCTCCATGAGGTCCGCCGACGTCGCCGCGAGCGACTGGTAGGAACCCTCGTGGTCGAGGGACCGGGCCAGATCCGTCTCGAACGACTCGTTGAGCAAGCGCTTCGACAGCCCGAGCGACCGCGTCGGTCCCGAGGCGAGACGCACCGCGAGCTCGTTGGCCTTCTCTGCCAGCTCGGCTTCGGGGACGCACCGGTAGGCGAGGCCGAGGTCGACGGCCTCCTGGCCGGTCGCTCCCTCACCGAGCATGACCATCGCCTTCGCGCGCGGCAGTCCGACCAGCCGGGGGAGGAGGTACGCGCCGCCGGCATCGACCACCAGACCCCACTTGGCAAACGACCAGAGGAAGCGGGTGCGCTCATGGACCACGACGAAGTCGCACGCGAGTGCAAGGTGCGCACCCGGCCCGACGGCGGCGCCGTTCACCGCGGCGATGGTCGGCTTGTCGAGCTCCCAGAGCTCTCGGATGAACGCCTGCACACCGATGCGCAGCGCTTCGGTCGTGCTGCGCGTCTCGTAGCCCGGCTCGGCGGCCTTCGTGACTGTGGAGGCGGAGAGGTCCATGCCGGCACAGAACGCGTCACCGGCGCCGGTGATGAGGAGCGCCCGCACGTTGGGGTCCTGGCGGGCCGAGCGCACCGCGTCGACGATGCCGTCGCGCATCTCGATCGTGAGCGCGTTCTTCGCGTCGGGACGGTCGAGGGTGATGCGACCGACCTGATCGGGACCGACCTCGTAACGGAGCACGATGTAGCCGCTACGACGCGACGTTGGTGAGGATGTTGATGACCGAGACGCCCGAGCCGCGCCCGCCGACGTTGTGCTGCAGCGCGAACCCGTTGCGCATCTCGACTTGCCGCTCCTCGGCCTCGCCCCGCAGCTGCCACCAGCACTCGACGATCTGGGCGACTCCGGTCGCGCCGATGGGGTGGCCCTTGGCGAGCAGACCACCCGAGGTGTTGATCGGGATGCGGCCACCGATCGCGGTCTCCCCCTCGAGCGACGCGACCCCGCCCTTGCCCTTCTCGACGAACCCGAGGTCCTCGATGTCGAGGATCTCGGTGATCGTGAAGCAGTCGTGGACCTCGGCGCTGTCGATCTGACTCGGCTCCACGCCGGCCATCGCGTACGCACGCTCGGCCGCGAGCTGGGTCGCCTTCATCGCGGTGAAGGTGCTCTTCTCGTGGAGGTAGGGATGGTCGGTCGCGACACCGAACCCGGCTACGTACACCGGCTTCTTCGTGAACCGCTCCGCGATCTCGGCGCTCACGAGCAGCACCGCGGCGGCGCCGTCGGTCTGCGGGCAGCAGTCGAGCAGGTGCAGCGGTGAGCAGACCGCAGGGGAGTCGAGCACCTGCTCGATCGTGATCTCGTTCTGGAAATGCGCGTATGGGTCGAGCGCACCGTTGTGATGGTTCTTCACCGCGACCGACGCGAGCATCTCGCGGGTCGTTCCGAACTCGTGCATGTGCCGGGTCGCGAATGGCGCGAACAGCACCGGCGCGGTCTCACCCCTGGTGAAGATCGGGTGGCCGGCCGCGGCCCGCGACAACAGGCCCTCGTCGGCGGACTTGTCGCGCATCTTCTCGACACCGATCACGAGGACCACGTCGTGCACGCCGCTCGCCACCGCCATGGCGCCGATCCGGAACGCGTCGGAGCCGGACGGACAGGCGTTCTCGATCCGGGTGCAGGGGATGCCAGCGAGGCCGATCGCGGTGGGGATGGTGTTCCCGCCGATGCCTTCCTGACCCCAGAGCGTCCCGCGCTGGGTGGCGACGAATGCGGCCTCGACGTGGGTGGGCTCGAACCCCTCGTCGACGCTCTCTACCGCCGCGGCGAATGCGCCCGCCGCCATCTGCTCGTAGCTCTGTTCGAACAGCTCTCCGAACTTGATGAGCCCGGCCCCGACGACCGCGACCTTGTTCCAGCTCATGACGTGGGTCCCGTCGCGTTGGAGTCGTTCCTGGCCGATTCGTTCGTGCGGGCGGCCGTACCCGTACCGGTCGCCCGGACCTTGTAGCCGTAGACGGGAACGCCACGCTCGTGCGCGTAGCGGCGCAATACCAGCTCGACATCGACGTCGATCGCGATGTCGGAACCGTCACCGATGCACTGGAGCATCACGCGGGTGCCGTCCTCGAGGTCGACCACGGCGATCGGAAGCGGCGCGACGAACGGCGCCGGCATGGTCTGGTTGATGACGAACGTGTGAACGGTGCCGCGACGGGCGAGCGGCTCGAGCACGAACTTGGCGCTCCCGCACGAGATGCAGTGGGGATGGATCGACGGTGGCGTGTTGATCGTGCCGCAATCGACGCAGCGGGCGCCGAGGAGCCCGAGCATCTCGTCGATGCCGCGCACGAACTGCGCGCTGCCGGGTGGCACGCCCATCTGGACGGTCTCGCCCGACGGCACCAGCTGCTTGCGGCTCTGGATCGTGGCGGCGTAGGTGGTGGGGGTCCCGGCCGCGATCGTGCGCGCGACCTGGTCGGCGCCGCGGACGGCGCTCTTCACCGAGATCTCGACGCCGGTCGCCCGACCGCCACCGAAGCCGACGATCATCGTGGTGCCGGCAGTGGCGAGGCTCCCGATGCCGCCGAGCAGCGCCGCGGCCGCGCCGGTGTCACCGAGCTCGCCGTAGACCGCGGCCGACGCGAGGTCGTCGCCGGCGATCTCGAGCTGCTTCGCGACCGACGCGCCGAGTCGACCGTCGGGGTCGGGGAGCGACCAGGCGCGAGGACCGGATCCGCCGCCCGCACGCAGCTGCTCGCCGATCTCGCGCACCGTCGGAACGAACATCTCTTCACGGAACAGGCGCGGGTCGTAGAGGTCGCGGGTGGAGGTCTCGTCATCGCCGCGGTAGCGGTCGAGGAACGCGTAGGTGCGGCTGACCCGCTCGACGAGCTGTGCGGTCCCCCCGTGCGATACGAGCAGGATCGCAGCTGCCCCGGCACCGGCGCGGGTCTCGAAGGTGGTGCCGAGCCCCGGGATCAGCGCGTCGGAGACGACGACGAGCGCGACGCGCGCACTCCCCGCGCCCACGGCGTCGGCGGCACCGAGGAGCGCTTCCATCCCCGAGTGCGGGGAGCCGGCGCAGAGGATGCCGCCGGAGCGATGGGAGAGCCCGATGGCCCGGGCCAGCACGGCGTGGCTGGGGCCCTCGGCGAACGGGGGGCGCGCGGTGCCCCACCAGAGCCCGTCGACGATGTCGGTCTGGAGCCCGGAGGCTTCGAGCGCCCGGTGGGCAGCGTCGGCCGCGAGCGTCAGGACATCTTCGTCGGGAGCACAGACCGCAGCCTGCCCGCGGCCACCCTTGCGGCCCCACGCAGCGTTGATCTCCGAGACGGGGAGGCGCAGGCGCGGGGCGGCGGCACCGACCGCGAGGATCTGGACGGCGGGGTTCATCCCCGTGATGTTACCGGCGACGCCCAGATCCTCCTTCTGGCGGCGCCCGGATCCTCGCTTCCGGAGTGTCCTGGCCTTGTCTTCGGGAGTTTCCTGGTCCTGATGTGGTGCTCTGGTCGTCGTCAGCCCTTCCGCGGCACGAAGATGCCGATCCCGTCGGGGAACGCCAGCCCGGTCGCCATGGTCTCGGGGGGCTGGGGCTCGCCGTTCACGAACCTGATCCGTCGGACGGTGCCCGTGCCTCGTCCCGGTCCGACACCGGAGTCGGAGATCACGAGCCCGATGTCGGCGTAATAGAGGGTGCCGTCGGGGGCGATCCCGAGCCCGAGTGGGGTGCCAGTGGAGAACGGCTTGGCGCCGAGTCCCTCGCCGGCGGGGGGCTGAAGGATTGTGCGGTAGTAGGCACCGGTGAGGCCGTACTCGTTGATGACCCCGGTGAACACGCTCGACACGAACCAACCACCGTTCGGGCTCGGGACGATCGCGTTGGGCGAGATCAGCCCGTCACCGAGCACGATGAATTGCTCACGGGCGATTCCCGTCGCCATCGGTGCGCCCGTGCCGTCGGTGCCGTCGCATCCGTCGGCGGCAGTGGGTCCGGTGGGGAAGTCCTTGCCGGAGTACCGCAGCACGCCGGCGCTGGGGCCACGCGCGGATGCGACGTAGACGTTGTCGTCGGCGTCGACCGCGATGCCGCCGGA
>JANOWV010000303.1:0-2332 GCA_031418075.1 Actinomycetes bacterium | reverse complement strand
CGAGGAGCGTCGCCTTGTCGACTCCGAGACGGCGGCTTCCGCCACCAGTGAGGAGCAAAGCCGCGGCGGACACCCCGAGAAGGTACCGTCCGACTCGTGGACACCCAGATGATGCGGAGGCGAGTGAACCAGGCCCGGGTCGGCCGCCTCGCCACCATCGGCCAGACCAACACCCCGCACCTCGTGCCGGTGTGCTTCGCGCTCGAAGGCGAACGCATCGTGACGTCCGTCGACCAGAAGCCGAAGACGACGACCTGGTTGCGCCGGCTCGACAACGTGCGCCTGAACCCGTCCGTGAGCGTGCTCGTCGATCATTTCGAGGAGGACTGGAGCCGACTCTGGTGGGTCCGCCTCGACGGGCGTGGCCGCGTCATCGAGGGTGGACCGGAGCTCGAACGGCTGCTGGGCGGCCTCCGCGAGAAGTACCGCGGGCAGTACGGCCTCCACCCCCCCACCGGACCGGCGATCGTCATCGACATCGAACGCTGGGTCGGATGGTCGGCGTCGGGTGCCGGATGAACTGGGGCCCGATGACCTGGGGGCGTTCGAGCGCGTTGGCGCCGGCTCAGCTCGCCTGCGCCTCGGAGCTCCCGAGCATCCGGTAGCCCACGACGACCCAGCGTTGGGAGCGCCGCGCGAGCTGCAGCTCGTTGCGGGTGTCGCCACCGGAGTGCAGCATCAGACGGGTACGGATGACCGCCCCGTCCCGGGTCGCGTCCACATCTTCGACCACGACCGCCGATGTGAGACCACCGAGCTCCGGTCGCGCTGCATACGCGGACCGCTTCGCGGCGGCGTACTCGCGTCGACGCATCCCGTCGTGCAGCTCGACCCCCGACAGGGTCCAGAGCGAATCGAAGTCGAGGCGGTCCCATGCCTCCTCGTACGCGACCGCGACGTCGGACACGGCCGGGCCGGGATCGCGGGCGACCGCCAGCACGAGCGCGCTGATCAGGGCGAACAGGAGGACGGCGATGACGGCGGTCAGCACGTTCAGCCCGACCCGGTCGCCGACTGCTGGATCCGCGCGGCGAGATCGAGGTCGAGCCGACTCAGACCGCCGGCATCGTGGGTCGTGAGGGCAACCCGCACCCGGCGGTACCGGATGTCGAGATCGGGATGGTGGTCGGCTTCCTCGGCGAGCACCGCGACCCGGTCGACGAAGACGATCGCGGCCGGAAACGTCTCGAGCTCGAAGGTCCGCACGATCTCGTCGCCTTCCCGTTGCCAGTCGGGAAGCGCTTCCATTCCGGCAGAGATCTGGTCCTCGCTGAGTCGCTCCATCTTCGGCATCCCCCCATTCTCGGCCCCGCGGCGGTCGGAGCCAAACCGGCGTGGCATCTCGGCGTCCAGCGGCCCGACGAGACCGTAGGCTGACCTCGTGGACTGCCCCGCCTGCGGCACGAGGGCACCGGTCGAAGCCCGCTTCTGTCCGACCTGTGGCCATGCCCTCGTCAACCGACCCGACGAACGCCGCATCGCCACGCTCGTCTTCGCCGACCTCGTGGGCTTCACGTCCATGTCGCAGGACGCCGACCCCGAGCACGTGAAGCGGATCGTCGACACCTGTTTCGAGGCCATGGCGGTGGACGTCACCGCGTACGGGGGCCGCGTCGACAAGATCGTGGGCGACGAGCTCGTGGCGATCTTCGGTGCGCCGGTCACCCACGAAGACGACGCCGAACGAGCAGTGCGCTGTGCGCTCCAGATGCAGCGGACGCTCGCCGCGCTCGGCGCCGGCGTCGAGATGCGGGTCGGCGTGAACACGGGCGAGGTCGTGGTCGGTGCGCTGCGCGGCGGTGGCGACCCCACTGCGATGGGTGACGTCGTGAACGTGGCCAGCCGCCTCCAGTCCGCCGCCGCACCCGGTCAGGTGCTCGTCGGGCCGCTCACCCACGCGGCGACGCTCGATTCCATCGGGTACGAGGACCTCGGACCGCTGAGCGTGAAGGGCCGCGACGAGCCCGTTGCGGCCTGGTGCGCGATCTCGACGCTCATGCCGCCGGGTCGGCGCAAGCGGGAGCGGACACCGATCGTGGGACGCGATGCCGAGCTCGCGATGCTGCGCGGGATCCTCGACGGTGCGGCGCGTCGCTCCCGAGCGCATCTGGTACTGGTCACCGCGGATGCGGGTGTCGGGAAGAGCCGCCTCATCGGCGAGCTCGTGCGCGAGGCGCAGGCCCAGCAGGACGCGGTCGTGGTCCGCGCGCACTGCGTGCCCTACGGCGAGGACGCATGGTGGCCGATCGCCGAGATGATCCGCGACGCCTGCGCGTTCGACAGCGAGGCGACCATCGACACCGCCCGTTCTGCCATCGCCGACAAGATCGCC
>JANOWV010000302.1:0-1685 GCA_031418075.1 Actinomycetes bacterium | reverse complement strand
CAGCCGCTCCGTCGGCCAGGTCCTGAAGTCGTCGAGGGTCTCGGTGAACATGCCCCCACTACACCACGGGGGTGTGACACTCAACACCGTTTCTGGCACACCGCACGCAAATTTCTTCGCGACGTTCTTTCCGTCGATCTGCATCACGCCGACGGCGGTTCCGTGTCGCAGTCGCCTCGCGAGTTCAGTCGCGCTCGCCGCGCGGGCGGAGCAGGAGGACGAGCCAGGCAAAGACGAGCGCGATGATCAACCCTCTCGTCCAACCCCGCGCGAGCACCGACACACCGATGCACGCAGTGAGTAGTGCCGCCACGAGGACGGCGTTCGTCCGCGTGAACGCGGTCAGCCTGTCGGGTTCCGGATGCGCCTCGACGTTCGCATTCGGCCCCGCGACCACGAGGCCACGCAGAACTCGCCCGATGCGCCGGGTGGAGCCGGTGAGAATCGCCCGGTATCCGAGCAGTCGACCGTCGTTGATAAACACGCGCCCGACGTCACCGTTCTCGGTGCGGTAGTCCAACGTGACCCAGCCGTTGACAATGTCGTTCCCGGCCGAGCCGTAGCGAACTGCCAGGACCTCACCGGTTCTGAAGCTGAACTTCGGCGAGCAGAACTCAACCCCTTCTCCCGAGATCGTCAGGATCCCGGTATTCCAATCCACCATCGCATTGAACGCTCGACGCGGCGGCACGAACTGGCACCAGACTTTCCGATAGACCCGCTCGTTCGGAGGGTCACGGTCCCCCATCTCCGGAGCGCGCCTAGCTGAAGCCCGCGGATGGGGGGAGGTCGTGCTGCAGCAGCGCGTCGTAGCGGCCCTGGATCAGCGCCTGGTAGCCGTCCTCTTCCATGGTGGTGATCCAGAACTGGCCGGCGCGCACGCCGTCGAACACGATCTCGGCGGCGTCGGACGGTGGGCGGCCGGTCTGGGCCGTCATGTCCTGGAGGGCCTGGCGCACGAAGTAGTGGTCGGGGGCCTGGGCTTCTGACGGAGGCTCGGTGCCGGTGGTGGCCTGACGGTTGCGTTCCGACAGTCCGATGCGGGTGTCGACGGCACCGGGGACGAGGCACGACACGCCGATGTCGGAACCCTGCGCGCGCAGGTCGTGCGCAACGGACTCGGCCAGCGCAGCGGCGCCGAACTTCGACACGACGTACGGGCCCGAGTACGCGACCGTCATCATCCCGGCCATCGACGCGGTGATCACCACGTGCGCGGAGTCCTCCTGCGCAAGCAGCCGCGGAACGAAGGACCGCACTCCATTGATCGGCCCCCACACGTTCACGTCGAGGACCCACTTCCAGTCGTCGACGGTGCGCTCCCACGACACACCGGCCTGGAACACGCCTGCGTTCAGGCACAGCAGGTGCACCGCGCCGAACCTGTCGTACGCCGCGGCAGCGAGCGCCTCGACCGCGTCGGGGTCGGTCACGTCGGTGCGCACAGCGAGGGTCTCGGCCCCGAGGGCGGAGACCTCCGCCTCGGCATCGGCGAGCGCGCCGTCCTCGACGTCGGCGAGGACGACCTTCATGCCCTCCTGGGCGGCCTTGCCGACCAGGCCGCGGCCGATGCCGCTCGCGGCGCCGGTGACGACGGCGACCTTGCCGTTGAAGTCCTCGATCACGATCCTGCTCCCCCGCTCTGACGAAGCGTGCGCGCCCAAGCCCGCACGTCGGGCACGAAC
>JANOWV010000301.1:0-5495 GCA_031418075.1 Actinomycetes bacterium | reverse complement strand
CGGGTCGGGAGCACGTGGTTCGCACCGGCCACGTAGTCGCCGACCGCCACTGGGGCCCACACACCACAGAACACCGCACCTGCGTTGCGAACCAAGGGGAGGAGCGCCTCGGGTCGTCGCGTCATCAGCTGCACGTGCTCGGGTGCGAGTGCGTTCACCACGGCCATCGCCTGCGCGTCGTCGACGACGAGCACTGCCCGACCGCCGTCGGCGAGGGTTGACTCGATCTCGTCGCGGCATGCCGAGTCGGCCAAGAGCTCGACCATCGCAGCGTCGACGGCATCGACCACATCGGGCTGCGCGGTGACGAGCACGACGGCACCGCCCGGCCCGTGCTCGGCCTGCGCCAGCAGATCGACCGCGACGAGACGGGCGGCAACGGAGTCATCGGCAACGACCACGACCTCCGACGGTCCCGCCAGCGACTCGATCCCGACGATCCCCGCCACCTCTCGCTTGGCCGCCGCCACATAGACGTTTCCCGGCCCGACGATCACGTCGACGGGGCGGATCGACTCCGTCCCGTAGGCCATCGCGGCGATGGCCTGCGCGCCGCCTACGCGATACACCTCATCGACGCCGGCCAGCGCAGCCGCTGCGAGCGTCGCCGCCGGCACCGCGCCATCAGGTCCCGGCGGAACGCAGAGTGCGACTTCGGGAACCCCGGCCACGCGAGCCGGCACGACGGTCATGAGGACCGACGACGGGTAGTCGGCGCGTCCCCCGGGGGCGTAGCACCCGGCCCGGTCGACCGGAACGACCATCTCTCGCACACTCACACCACCGCGCTCGAAGCCGACTTCGGGCGCGACCTGGAGCTCGTGGTACGCCAGGATCTCGCCGTGGGCGTACTCGAGCGCGGCCCCCAGCTCGGCTGGGATCCGCTCGAGCGCAGTCCGCAGCTCCTCGTCGGGGACGCGCACTCCATCGATCGTGCAGCCGTCGAAGCGCTCGGTCAGCGCGATCAGCGCACCATCGCCGTCGCGCCGCACAGCGTCGATGACAGCGCGCACGGAGGTGCGCACATCGGCGTCGTTCGTCGACTCGTCGCCCGAGTCGTGCCGGGCCAGGGCCGCGGCGAGATCGCCGTCGAAGCCGCGCAGGTCGAGTCGCGAGAGCATGGGAAGGCATGCATCGTACCCGTGGAGACGCGAGATCCTGGTGCGAATTGCCCGGTCCCCGTGGGCGCGTCAGGCTCACGCGCATGAGCGATTCCGACCTTGCCGAGCTGTCGACCTTACGTTCACAGGTCGAGGACCTCACCCGACGCGTCGTCACGGTCGCGATGCGCTACGACAACTCGCCCGACTCTGCCGTTGCGGCCGATTTGTTCGCAGTCGAACGCTCGCTGCTCTCGGCCCGCCGGTCCCTCGATCGAGCGGGAACGCATCTCACGCGTCCCTGACGACCGCGGATCACCCGGTCCCGACAGCCGCGCCGCTCTCGACCACCAACCGGTTCACACCTTGAACGCCGACGGGCACACATCGGCGAGCATGCAGTCCCCGCACCGGGGTCGTCGGGCCGGACACACCGCCCGCCCGTGCAGGATCAAGCGCAGCGAGAATGCGCCTCGACCGTCGGCCGGCACGAGATCGTTGAGGTCGTGCTCGGCCTTCACCGCGTCGGTCTCACTGGTCAGTCGGAGCAGCCGCGCGATCCGACCCACGTGCGTGTCGACGGGCAGGCCCGGCAGGTTGAAGGCCACCGACCGGACCACGTTGGCGGTCTTGCGACCCACCCCCGGCAACGACACCAGCTCGGCGAGCTCCCGCGGCACCTCGCCGTCGAAGCGCTCTTCCAGGCCGCGGGCCATCCCCAGAAGGTTCTTCGCCTTCGACCGGAAGAACCCCGTCGAGTGGATCAGCTCCTCGAGCTCGTCAGGGTCGGCTTCGGCGAGGTCGGCCGGCGTCGGGTAGCGCGCGAACAGCGCGGGCGTCACCCGGTTGACCATCTCGTCCGTACATTGGGCAGACAGGATCGTCGCCATGAGCAGCTGGAACGGCGAGTCGTAGCCCAGCGCGCAGAGCTCGGCGGCCGTGCCCGGGTACTCGCCCGCGAGCCGCTCCCGCACGATCTCGGCGCGCGCCCGGGCACCGCGGGGCTTCGCCATGCCGGCACCCTAACGAAGTCCTCTCGAGACGTCGGCAGTAGCCTCGACGCGTGACCGAGCTGCAGCTGCACCGCCCGGTCGACGAACGTGCTCGTGCCGGGCTCGAGACGGTCGCCGCATCGGCCGAAGCCGCATGTGGCCATCCGGTGCTCGGCGACGGCGTGTGGCGCGATCTCGCCACACCGTCGGAGGGGTCAGCGGTTGTCCTCGCGTCCCGCGGCGGTGCCCTCGTGGGTGCGATGCACCTCGATGGTGCCAGCGTCCTTGGTGACGACGATGGCGTGGTCACCGGATCGCTCGTGGTGACACCCACGGGCCACGGGCAGGGCGTGGCGTCCGCGCTCGTCGACATGGCGCTCGGAGACGTCCGCGATCGCAGCCTCAGCGGCCTCGACTACTGGGTGTTCGGCGATGCCGGCGATCCCGACTGCGCGTCGGGACCTGCGGTCCGCGAGCTCTACCAGATGCGGGTCGCGCTCCCGCTGACGAATCCCCGTGCCGAGCCGGTGTGGCCGGACGGGACGAGCGTGCGCCCCTTCGAGCCGGGTACCGACGACGAGGCCTGGGTCCGCGTGAACAATCGCGCGTTCGTCCACGATCCCGACCAGGGTGCGTGGACGCTCACGACCTTCCGCGACCGGATGGCCGAGTCGTGGTTCGACCCGGCCGGGTTCCTGCTGGCCGAGGACGTCGACGGGCTTGCCGGGTTCTGCTGGACGAAGGTGCACTCGCCGACCCCACCGGTCGAACCGGACGCCGTCGGCGAGATCTACGTGATCGGCGTCGATCCCGACCGTCAGGGCACCGGCCTCGGACGAGCGCTGGTGATCGCAGGACTCGCGTCCCTGGCCGCCCGCGGCGTCGGCATCGGCATGCTGTTCGTCGACGCGGCCAACGTCCCCGCCGTCGGCCTGTACGAGGCGCTCGGGTTCGCCACCACGCGCACGGACCGCATGTACACGCGCGCCGTCGACGGGACCGACCGATGAGTCCGACGCGCTACGGCATCGACCGCGAAGGGCTGGAGGCGCTCGTCGGCGAGCTCGGCGAGCCGCGCTACCGCGTCGACCAGATCTGGGGCGCGCTGTATCGCCCGATCCCGGTCGAGGACGAGACAGCACTCCCCCAAGGGCTGCGCACGCGGATCGGAGAAGCGCTGCCCCTCGGGCTGGCCGCGATCGTCGAGGCGACGTCGACCGACACCCTCACGACCAAGTGGCTCTACGCAGCCGGGGACGACTCCGCCCAGGTGGAGACCGTGTTGATGCGATCGGAGCACCGGGCGAGCGTCTGCGTCTCGTCCCAGGCCGGATGCGCGATGGGGTGCACGTTCTGTGCGACCGGACAGGCCGGACTCGAGCGCCATCTCGACACCGGCGAGATCGTGGAGCAGGTGGTGCGCGCCGCGCTGGTGTCGCCCCAGCGCATCTCCAACGTGGTGTTCATGGGGATGGGTGAGCCGCTCGCGAACTACGACGCGGTGTGGTCCGCGGTCGAACGCCTCCACGGCGCGCTCGGACTGTCGGCGCGCAAGATCACGATCAGCACCGTCGGAGTGGTCCCCGGGATGCGCCGCCTCGCCGAGGAGGACCTTCCCGTCACGCTCGCGGTCTCGCTTCACGCCCCCGACGACGACCTCCGTTCCCAGCTCGTGCCGCTGAACCGGCGGTACCCGATCGCCGAGATCCTCGATGCGGCCGCCGAGGTCGCAGGTTCGCGTGGCCGGCGGGTCACGTTCGAGTACGCGTGCATCGCGGGCACGAACGACTCGCCCGCCCTCGGCCGGTCGCTCGGGCGGCTCCTCCGGGCCTGGCCCGGAGTGGGCGGTGCCCATGTGAACCTGATCCCGCTGAACACGACCGACGACTTCACCGGCCGGGCCACGTCGATGCGACGGATCCAGGACTTCGCCGCCGAGCTCGAGGCCGCGGGGGTTGGGGCCACAGTCCGCCGCAATCGGGGGGTCGACATCGATGCTGCCTGCGGGCAGCTCCGGACCCGTCACCTGCTCCCCGATCCCGCTGCACGGGATCGGACGTCGCCGTCGACCACAATGGACGAGTGAACGAGCGCCGCTTCGTCAACCAACATCAGCCGCAGACCCTCGTGATCGGGACGATGCTCTGCTACCTCGATGCCGCGTTCGGGGTGCTGTTCGGCATCCTGTCGACGTCCGCGCTCCTCGGGCTGGTGACGGTCATCGGCCTCGCGGCCGGTGGCTACGGCATTGCCAACGAGAAGCGCTGGGGCTACCTGGTGGCCGTGGGTGCCGCGGTGCTCCAGGTCCTCATGCTCCTCGCCGTCGCGGGGAGCGAGGTCTTCGCGTTCCCCCTCCTCCTCACCTTCGGCTTCGACGCTGCACTCGTTGCGCTCCTGCTCCACCGCGAGAGCCGCGAGTACCAACGCATCTGGTTCCGCTGAACCCAGACCCAGTGCGGTCTCCACGCGGCAACGGCTACACCGGACTGGCCGCCCCGTCTGGATACGCTGCCAGCCCATGACGCGTCCCGCCGCCGCCCTCGTCGCCGACCTCGAAGCCCGGATCCGCCCGGTCGAGGTCGAGCTCGCCGAGGCATGGTGGGGGTCCAACACGCTCGCGTCCCCCGCGGCCGAGGAACGGCGCACGTCGGCCGACCTGGCGCGGCGCGCAGCGCTCGCAGACGCGAGCGCCTTCGCGGAGCTCAGCGAAGCGCGCGCCTCGACGATCGACGATCCGCTCGTCCGCCGCCAGGTCGAAGTCCTCCACGACCTGTTCCTGCCGCATCAGCTCCCCGAGGCGCTGCAGCGGCAGATGGTCGAGCTGGAGACGCGTGTCGAGGCATCGTTCAACACCTTTCGCGGTTCGCTCGACGGCACCCGCGTCGACGACAACGCGATCCTGGAGATCCTTCGTTCGAGCGACGACTCGGCGCTCCGGCGGCGCGCCTGGGAGGCGTCGAAGCAGGTCGGGGCTGCGGTCGCCGACGACGTACGCGCCCTCGCGCGGCTCCGCAACGAGGCGGCCAGGACCCTCGGCCACCGCGACCACTTCGCGCTGTCGCTCGCGACCGGCGAGCTCGACGAGGACCGTCTGTTCGCCACCCTCGCCGAAGTGGACGAGCAGACGGCGGGACCGTTCGCGGAGTGGAAGTCGCGGCTCGACGAGGCCCTCGCGACGCGCTTCGGGTGCGAGGTCGCCGACCTCAGACCCTGGCACCTCGACGAGCCGTTCTTCCAGGACCCACCCATTGCGGGGTCCGTCGACCTCGACCCGCTGTTCGAGACCGTCGATCTGGAGTCGGTGACGCTGCGGACCTACGACGGCATCGGCATCGATGTGCGGCCCGTCCTCGAACGAAGCGACCTCTACGCGCGGGAGGGGAAGAGCCAGCACGCGTTCTGC
>JANOWV010000300.1:0-6783 GCA_031418075.1 Actinomycetes bacterium | reverse complement strand
GAGCCCCTCCTCCACCTTGCCCGCGTAGCTCTCGATCTCCTCGTCGAGCTCCTCGGAGCTGACGTCGATGCCGCCCAGCTCCGTGAGGCGGTCGAGCATGGCGCGCACCGCGGGCGGTGAGGGGTTCCCGGACACGTAATGCGGGACCTGGGCCCAGAGCCCGACGGTGGGGATCCCGGCGGCACCCAGCTCGACCTGGAGCACGGTCTGCATACCGGTCGGGCCGTCGTAGTCGGCCCGGATCGCACCGACCTCCTGTGCCAGCGATCGCGCGGTGGCAGTCGCCAGCACCGAGACCGGGCGCCGGTGCGACACCACAGCCGGCATCCCGCCGAGCGTGAACGCCCGGACGACGCCGAGCCGCTTGGCGAGGTCGACGATGTCGCGACTCACTGACGGCCAGCGCAGCGATGGTTCCGGCCCGCGCACGACGACGACGTCGCGCCCGGCCTTCCCGGCGTCGAGCCAGAGGTGGGGCCACGAGATGTGCCGCGTCGCACCGTCGATCAGCTCGACGGTGGGGCGCGTCTGCTGGAGGTCGACGAGGTCGTCGAGCGAGTACCGCCCGAACGAGCTGTCGTCGTCGAGGTTCGCGACGAGCGTGCTCGCGGCGAGCTCACCGGCGGAGCCTGCATCGACCCAACCAGTGATCGCGACGACGAGAACGGGGTCCTCGACCTCGGGCCAGGTGTCGATCTCGAGCATGTCTCCCACGGTACCGGCACCGGCGGGGCGGATCGGCACCGTCGCATCGCGGCGCCGTGTGTAGGGTGCCCAGGCATGAGGTTCGGCGTGCACACCGGCTTGCAGAACACCACGACCGAGGAGCTCCGGGCGCTCTGGCGCCGGATCGAGGACCACGGGTTCGAGTGGATCTCCATCTGGGACCACTTCTACGCCGCCGACGCGACGGTGCGCGACGGTGAGACGACGTCCGGGTCGATGTGCCTCGAGGCGGTTGCCGCGCACACAGCGTTGGCGTGCGACACCACGTCGGTGCGATGCGGGAGCCTCGTCTACTCGGTGGGCTACCGGCACCCCGCGGTGCTCGCGAACGCGATGGCGACCATCGACCAGCTCTCGGGTGGCCGAGTGACGCTCGGACTCGGCGGCGGCTGGCACCAGGGCGAGTACGCGGCGTACGGGATGCCGTTCCCGCCCGCGCCCGTCAGGCTCCGTCAGCTCGACGAGGCGATCCAGTGCATCCGTCTCCTGCTCACCGAGGAGGTCGCCGACTTCGAGGGCGAGTTCTTCCGGCTCGAGAGCGCTCGCTGCGATCCCAAGCCGGTGCAGGAGCGTCTCCCCCTCTGGATCGGGGGCGGGGGCGAGAAGGTCACGTTGCGGATCGCCGCCACACACGCCGACGGGTGGAACGTGCCGTTCATCCCGCCCGACGCCTACCGGCACAAGGTGCAGGTGCTCGACGGCCACTGTGAAGCGGTCGGACGTGACCCCGCCGCCATCACGCGATCCGTGAATCTCACCCTCGCCTGGAGCGACGACGACCTCCGAGCCCAGTTCGGCGGGATGACCGACTGGGTGCGCCCCAGCGCGCTCACAGGGAGCACGCAGCAGGTCGTCGACCGCATCGGTGAGTACGGCGACGCCGGCGCGGAGTGGGTGAACCTCGCCCTGCGGGCGCCGTTCGATCTCGACGCGCTCGACCTCTTCGCGACCGAGGTCCTCCCCGCGCTCGCGTCGACGAGCTCCTAGCCCGCGGGCGCAGGACCGGGCGACGGAACAGCGCACGATGGGCGACGGAACTTCAGAGCAGCGGCGCGACGCGCTCACGGGCGAATGGGTGGCGATCTCCGGCCAGCGTCAGCGTCGTCCCAACCTGCCGAGTGGCGACTGCCCGTTCTGCATCGGCGGCATCGAGGCGCCCGAACCGTACGACGTGCGGGTGTTCGACAACCGGTGGCCCGCCCTCGTACCAGGGCCACCGCTGCACCTCAACGGCGACACGACGAGCGCACCGGCACGAGGCGCCGCCGAGGTCGTGCTGTACACCCCCGACCACAACGCGTCGATGGCGTCGCTCGGCGTCTCGGGCGTGCGAACGGTGATCGACGTGTGGGCCGATCGCACCGCAACACTCCTCGCTCGCGACGAGATCGGCTATGTGCTCGTGTTCGAGAACCGCGGCCGCGACGTCGGCGCGACGATCGACCATCCTCACGGCCAGATCTACGCGTTCGCGTCGATCCCGCCCGTCCCGGCTCGCGAGCTCGCCGTCGCCGCGGAGCACGGCTGCCCCGTCTGCGCGGAGGTGACCGACGAAGCCGCCGAGCCCACGAGGGTCGTCCACGACGGCGAGCGTTGGCTCGGCTGGGTCCCCTTCGCGAGTCCGTGGCCGTACGGACTCCTGCTGGCACCCCGCGTCCACGTCGACGGCCTCCCCGCGCTCGACGATGCCGGCCGAGACGGTATGGCGGCTGCGCTCGTCGACGTGCTCGGGCGTTACGACGCACTGTTCGGCGCCGACACCGGGCCCTTCCCGTACATGCTCTGGATCCACCAGGCGCCGGACGTCGCCGGAGCGCACCTCCACGTGCACCTCGCCCCGCTCTGGCGTTCGCCCGGGGTGCCCCGGTACGTCGCCGCAGGTGAGATCGGCAGCGGGATGTACTTCAACCCCGTCGCACCCGAGGACGCAGCCGCGGCGTTGCGTGCGACATCGCCGCGGTCGGCGGGAGGGACCGTCGGCTAGAGCGTGCGGCCTCGACCCCTGCGCTGATCGAACGCGTGGCCCAGGTCGGCGCCGGCGAAGGCGGGTGGCGCCTGGCCATCGACCGTGAACCGGTAGAGGGCGGTGCGGTAGATCCCGCTCATCGCCGAGAGCACCACCGACACGACGATGAGCCAGGCGACACCGATGGCCCCGAGCACGATGGCCACGACGAGGCTGCCGGTCGCGATGCCGCCCGCGATCAGCGCGACCGCGGGGAGCATGGCGACGAGGCCCAGGATCCCGAAGCCGAACTGCGCGGCGAGATTCTCGCCCCAGGTCTGCTTGAGCAGGTTGCCCGAGCGCTTGAGCGCGTTCCACGGGCCGAGATCCTCGAGGACGATCACCGGGATCGTGAGGAACGTCACCACCGCCCAGGCCGCGCCGAGGAGCGAGGAGATGATCTGGCCGACGAACCCGGCGCGCTCCTCGATCGCCGAGATGATGATCGACACCGTGGCCGACAGGATCGCCCACGGGAGGATGCGGTGGAGCTTGCCGTTCGCGGCGTCGAGCGAGGCCCGGATGCTGGCAGTGCGGCCGTCGAGCACCTCGTTCGCACCCGCGACGAGCCCGGCCTGGAAGTACGTGGTGACGAACGCGAGCGCGATGTAGCCCACGACGACGAACACATAGCCCATCGCCTTCAAGCTCCCTTGGCCCGTGGTGTTCACTCCGGTGAGGGCGGTGAGCCCGCCGAACACACCGACCACGACCAGGGAGCCGATCGCGGCGAAGACCGGGAACGCGGCGAGTGTCTTGTCGGAGCGCAGCACCGACCACGAGATCTTGCCGAGCTCCCAGGAGTTGCGAATCCTCTGCATGACTGACTCTCTACCACGCCTTGGTGCGTCGGTCGCACCCGTAGGATCCGGCCATGGACGGCACCGCGCGCGCCGGGGCGATGCGAGCCGCGCTCGCGGCCGACGGGTCCGGGGCCCGGCCGATGCGATGGTGGCGCGCACCCGGACGCGTCAACCTGATCGGCGACCACACCGATTACGCCGAAGGCTTCGTCCTCCCGATGGCCATCGATCGCGACTGCCTCGTTGCGGTGTGCGCCGGTACCGCGGGCCGGGTCCGCGCTCGATCACTGGAGCTCCCCGGGGCGGTGGACGTCGCGGCCGACGGGTCGGACGAACCTCGCCGGATCGAACCGTCGTGGGGACGCTTCGTCGCGGGGGCCGTGCGTGTCGTCACAGATCGCGTCGGGCACGCCGAGCTCGCAGCGGGAATCGAGCTCGTCGTGAGCTCGACGGTCCCGGCCGGCTCAGGGCTCTCGTCGAGCTCGGCGCTCACGGTGGCCCTCGTGCTCGCCCTCGCCGAGTCTGGGGGGCTCGTGCTCGATGCCACCGACACGGCTCGGTCCGCACTCGACGCTGAGGTGCTCGCGACCGGCGTGCCGGGCGGGCTGATGGACCAGCTGTGCTCGCTCCACGGCATTGCGGACCACGCGCTCCTGATCGACTGTCGAAGCCTCGAAGTGGCGCCGATCCGCATCCCGGACGACCTCGCAGTCCTCGTCATGCATTCGGGCGTTCCTCGGACACTCGCCGGGAGCGCCTACGCCGAGCGCCGCGCCGCGACCGAGGACGCCGCCGCTCAGCTCGGGATCACGACACTGCGCGACGCCGGTCCCGACCAGGTCTGCGACAACCCCTTCGCCCGCCACGTGGTCAGCGAGAACGCTCGAGTCCTCGCGTTCGCCGATGCACTGCGTACGGGGAACCACGATGCGCTCGGTCCGCTGCTGCTCGCGAGCCACGCCAGCCTGCGCGACGACTTCGCAGTGTCGACGCCGGAGCTGGACGCGCTCGTCGAGGCCTTCGTGTCGGCGGGCGCACTCGGCGCGCGACTCACCGGCGCCGGGTTCGGCGGTTGCGTCGTCGCCGTCGCTCCCGCGGCGACCGCCGACGAGGTCCTCACGGCGACCGTCGCCGCCTACGGCATTCCATCGAGCGGACCCGTAGCTGCGTTCCGCGTCACGGCGGTCGGCGGCGCGGGCCCGGTCTCCGACCCCGACGGTTCCCGGTGAGCAGGACGCTCCGAGGCGCCAACATCGAGGTCGAGCTCGGCGCGGGGACGTACACGGTGCGTTGGCCCAGTCTCGGACTCAGCCTCGGCCCGTGCGACGTACGCGCGGTGGTGGGCGGTTCCGCCTCGCCATCGGGAGGACCACCGTCCGAGATCTCCTCCGCCGACATCACGGGTGCCTGGAACATCGAGCCGCAGGAGCAGCACGGCCGTCCCGGCGCTCGCGCCGAATGGCGACCGTCCGACGGAGCACTGCAGCTCGCGCTGCACGTCCCGACCGAAGACGGGCCGATCGTGGTCACGTCGGCGTACACGGCATCGAGCGGGGACAGCATCGACCGGATCACGCCCTGCGCCGGGACGACCGATCTCCTGGTGCACCGTCGCCTCGTCGACGGCTACGACTCCTGGGCGTACTCCGGGGTGCGGGGAGCCGAGGCGGGCGCTTCCTTCTGGAACACCGCGCTGGTCGCGGCCGACGGACGCACGCTCGCCGTCCAGGCGTTGCGCGCCGATCGCTCCTGCACGCGCGTCGTGTGGGACGGACCGCGTCTGTCGATCGACCAGGGCGCACCACCGGCGCAAGTGCATGTCCCGGGCACCTGGGGCTACCGCACACCGGCACCGCCCGGGCTCGGACTGCCGCTCGACGCCGGTGAGACCTTCCGGGGCGAAGCCGTCGCGATCTCGGCCGGCGGCGACCCCCTCGCGGTCGTCGAAGCACTCACCGACCTCGCCGCCACGACGAGCACAGCACGCCGATGGACCGGCAAGCCGGTGCGCGGCTGGGAGAGCTGGTACCACTACGGGCTGTTCCTCTCGGCCGACGATGTCGTCACGAACGCGCGCATCCTCCGCGAGCGCTACGGCGAGCATCCCGACTTCGACCTCCTCCAGATCGACGACGGCTGGCAGGTCACCTACGGCGCATGGACGCCGAACGACCGCTTCCCCAGCGACCTCGGTGTGCTCGTCGAGCAGCTCCGCGACCTCGAATGTCGCCCGGGGCTCTGGATCGCGCCGTTCCGGGTCCAGCCCGGCGCACCGGGCGTGGCCGAGGAGCATCCCGAGTGGTGTGTCCGGCCGATCGACCCGGGCCCCGATGCCCGCGGCGGTACCGGAGACGACGCGGGGCCCTGGCTGGAGCCCGCCCACGGTAAGTGGGCGCTCGACGCGTCGCATCCCGACGCGTGCGACTGGATCCGAGATCTCGGCGCGCAGGTGCGCGCCTGGGGGTTCGAGATGGTGAAGGTCGACTTCTGCTATCTGGGCGCGGTCGCCGGGATCCGCCACGACCCAAGGGTCACCGGCATCGAGGCGCTCCAGCGGGGGCTCGGCGCGCTCGTCGAGGGACTCGGTAGCGACATCTACGTCCTCGGCTGCGGCATGCCCATGCTCCCGGCGGTCGGGCACTGTCACGGGAACCGCGTCGGCCACGACCTCGCGATGCCGCGTCTGCTCCAGGAGGTGGGCCATCCGGTCGACACCGATACCGACGGGGGCTGGACCGGCGTACGCGGGGTGCGTGCGCAGGCGCGCAACGTCGCCGCCCGGTGGGCCCAACACGGGCGCTGGTACGAGGCGGATCCCGAAGTCGTCATGGCGTGGGGTGCCGATGGCCGCGACGCGGCCGGCTACCCGGTGGAGGTGTCGCGGACGATGGCGACGCTCGCACTGGTGACCGGCGGCCCGTTCCTGCTCGCCGACGACCTTGGCGGGGTGACCCCCGACGAACGCGCGGTCCTCGAGCATCCTGGGCTCCTCGCGCTCGTCGACGCGACGGGAACCGGGAGCGAGCACACCTTTCGCCCCATCGACCTCTTCGACCGGGCCGACGGCCCCGAGATCGACGAGCACGCATACGCCGACGGTCTCGGGATCCCCTGTCACTGGGTCGCGCGACGCGGCGACGAGCAGGTACACGCGTACTTCAACTGGACCGACGCCGTAGCTCGCCACGAGCTCGACCCCGACCTGGTCGGGACGACAGAACTGTGGACCGGGCAAGTTGCGGGGACGCC
>JANOWV010000299.1:0-1589 GCA_031418075.1 Actinomycetes bacterium | reverse complement strand
CCGAGGTCGTCAAGGTCGAGCACCCGATCGACGGTGAATCGGGGCGAGGTGCGCTCCCGGCGATGACCGACCCGAACGGGCACCGCGCCGGCGCGACGTTCCTCCGCAACAACCTCAACAAACGCAGTGTCGGCATCGATCTGAAGTCGGACACCGGGCGCGACCTCTTTCTCGCGATGGTTCCTCACTTCGACGTGGTGTGCGAGAACTTCCGGGCCGGGACGATGCAGCGGCTCGGGCTCGCCTACGAAGACGTCGCGGCGGTGCATCCGGGTGTGATCTACGCGTCCGTCTCCGGTTTCGGGAACACGATCGAATCGCCGTACGACTCGTGGGCCGCGTACGCATCGATCGCTGAGGCCATGTCCGGGATCTACGACTACATGCAGCGCGACGACGAGCCGCCGGTCATCGGTCCGGCCGGGGCGCTCGGCGACATCTCGAGTGCGCTGTTCGTGACGATCGGCATCCTCGCTGCGCTACGTCACCGCGAACGCACCGGTGAAGGCCAGTACGTCGACATCGCGATGCTCGACACGATGATCGCCATGAGCGACATCGTGCCGAACTACTGGTCGATGGGGATGCGCCCCAACGGGCTCGGCCCCCTTGTGATCGTCGACGGGTTTCGCTGTCAGGACGGTTGGTTCGTCGTGCAGGTCGGGCGCGAACACCAATTCGAACGCCTGGCAAAGCTCGTGGGGCGACCCGAGTGGCTCAGCGACGAGCGGCTCGCGACCCGCGAGGGGTGGCGCATCCACCTCGACGGCGTGATTCGACCCGCCATCGAGGAGTGGGCAGCCGACAAGACCAAGCTCGAGGCCGCGCACCAGATGAACGACGAGGGAATCGCCTCGGGCCCGATCAACAGCGCGCCGGACGTGATCGCGGACCCGCACGTCGCGGCACGCGACATGCTCGTCGAGCTCCCCCGCACCGACGGGATCGCCGAACCCATCCTCATCCCGGGCAACCCGGTGAAGCTGTCCAAGGTTGCACGGGGTCCCGAGACCCGCTGGCCCTGGATCGGCGAGCACACCGACGAGGTCCTCCGCGCCGATCTCGGCCTGTCTGACGCAGAGCTCACCGAGCTCCGCGACGCCGGGGTGATCAGCCCGACCGCCGACCGATGAGCGGGCCGCCGACCACGGCCGTCGACTTCGGCCTCGACCCGCTCCCGGGCGAGGAGCTGCACGCCGTGCTCTCGGCGCTGCGCGAGACGGGCCCGCTCGTCTCCGTCCGGCTCTTCGGGATGGACGCGCGGCTCGTGACCCGCTTCGCCGACGTGAAGGAAGCGTTTCGCGACGACGAGCACCTCCCCGGCGGCGTCACCTACCAGGGGCACACCGAGCCCGTGGTCGGGCGCACCTTCATCAGCATGGATGGCAGCGAGCACGACCGCCACCGTCAGCTGGCGACACCTGCCTTCCGCTCGCGTGCGGTGAGCCGGTTCGACGAGGAGGCGCTGGTGCCACTCGCCCACGAGATCGTGGACCGATTCGTGGGACGCGGCGAGGCCGACCTCGTAGCCGAGTTCACGACCGTGCTCCCGTTCTACGCCATCACCCGCAAGCTCGGCCTCCCCCGCG
>JANOWV010000298.1:0-3099 GCA_031418075.1 Actinomycetes bacterium | reverse complement strand
GATCTCGGGGTGCTTGATCACCACGCTCAGGCCATCGAGGCAGCCAGTCTCGGGGACGAGGCCGTCTGCTCCCAGCGCGGCGATGCGAGCCATGCGAGCATCTCCCGCGAGGGCGGCGACCGTCGGGGACGAGCGCTCGAGGTACGTGACTCGACAGCACACCTCTTCGCCGTCCGCACGCGTCGCCCACCACGAGTGCCCGTCGTCGGGACGCGCCGCGGCGCGCGCCACCTCGACCTCCGACCGGAACGCGTCGATCTCCTCGGGGTGGAAGACGCCACGCAGGTGCAAGAACCCCGTCCGGTGCAGGAACGCGCGCATGTCGTCGTCGGGATCGTCGAGCGAGAACGGCCGGGCAAGGTTGGCCGGGAGGTCCATCGTCGACGGGTCGATGATCGGTCGGCCGTGATACAGCGCGCGGAGCGCCGGCTCCCACCGCTCGAAGGCGGCGAAGTCGCCGCGGCTCGTCTCGGCGAGGCCGGCATAGAGAAGCCCGAAGCACGTGTGCAGCTCGTTGGCGAAGTCGCTGAATGCCTCGCGCGAGATCTCGACGACGGTGTCGGCCGCAACGTCGGTCGCCCAGATCTCGACGCCGTCGGCACCGGGAACGTAGGAAAATGCTCCCCCGTCGGGCACCTTGAACGCGATCGGGCTCACCCCGGCGATGTCGTCAGCCGCGAGTGCGCCGTTGCCGGCCTCGATCCTCCGCGGCAGATCGACTCGGTGGAACTCTTCGAAATCGATGGTCGGGAACGACAACGCGGTCATCGCACGATCCTTGTCATCTGGTCGGTCCCATGTCGACTCCCTGTCCGCAGCGGCGCTCGTCCTACGCTGCTGCCATGGTCGCAGATCTGAGCAGGTACGGGGTGTGGACGGGTGGACTCGACCAGCAACCGTCGGCGCGTGCTGTCGAGATCGTCGCGGAACTCGAGGCCATGGGATGGGGCGCGGTATGGATCCCCGAAGCCGTCGGGAGGGACCCGTTCGTCCATGCAGCACTGCTCCTCGCCGGCACCGAGAAGCTCGTGGTCGCGACCGGGATCGCCAACATCTTCGCTCGGGACGCGATGGCGATGAACGCGTGCTGGCAGACGGTCACCGAGGCGCATCCGGGCCGCTTCCTGCTCGGGCTCGGCGTCAGCCATCGGCCGATGGTCGAAGCGCTCCGGGGTCACGACTACTCGAGCCCGCTCACCGCAATGCGGGACTACCTCGCCCGGATGGACGAAGCCTTCTACATCGGCGCGCCGTCGGCGGAACCGGCCGAGCGCGTCCTCGCGGCGCTCGGCCCGAAGATGCTCGAGCTCGCGCGCGACCAGGCTCGTGGCGCTCACCCGTACCTCGTTCCTCCGGAGCACACCGCTCAGGCCCGTGCCATCCTCGGGCCGGACGCCTTCCTCGCTCCGGAGCAGAAGGTCGTGCTCGAGACCGACCCGGCCGGAGCCCGAGACGTCGCACGCAACGCACTCGGGATGTACCTCCCGAGCCTTCCCAACTACGCCAACAACCTCCGCCGCCTCGGGTACTCGGAGGACGATCTCACCGCGCCGCTCAGCGACCACCTCGTGGACGCCCTCGTCGCATGGGGCGACATCGAGTCGGTGACCGCCCGGATCCGCGCGCATCTCGATGCCGGCGCCGACCATGTCGCCGTCCAGGTCCTGCCCATGGACGACATGGACCGCGTCCTGCGGGATCAACGAACGCTCGCCGAAGCGCTCGAGCTCGGCTGAGCGACTCAGGCCTTCTCGATCACCTCGACGCCGTCGGGCCCCGCCACGACGAGTGCGTGCGCGAGGCCGAGGAAGAGCCCGTGCTCCACCACGCCGGCGTGCGCGTGCAGCCCCACAGCCAGCGCCGGCGCGTCGGCGATCGGCCCGAAGTCGCAGTCGAGCACCACGTTGCCCTGGTCGGTGTGGAACGGCGAGTCGCCCCCTCGCACCACGACCTTTGCTCCGAGGTGCTCGATGGCGCGGATCGTGGTGGCCAGACCGAAGCTCACGACCTCGACCGGGAGCGCGAAGCTCGTCCCCAACACCTTGGATCGTTTCGACGCGTCGACGACGATCACTTCGAACGCGGTCGCCTGGGCCACGAGCTTCTCGCGCAGGAGTGCGCCGCCGCCGCCCTTGATGATGTCAAGGTTCGGGTCGACCTCGTCGGCACCGTCGATCGTGACGTCGACGACCCAGGGCACGTCGTCGCCGAGCAACGGGATCCCAGCCGTACGCGCCGCGTCCGCGGTCTCGCGTGCCGTCGGCACACCAACGATGTCGTGGAGCTCACCACTTGCGAGAAGCTCGCCAATCCGGCGCGTCGCGTGGATCGCGGTGCTCCCCGTCCCGAGTCCGATGACCATCCCCGATCGGACGTACGCCTCGACGGCGCGGTGCGCGGCCGCACGTTTCTGGTCATCGACTGGCATCGCGGGCGGCGGACTCATTGCGGGTCGGGCGGCAAGCGGAGCATCCGGATCGCGTTGCCGCGGATGATCTTGTAGATCGTCTCGTCGTCGAGACCCTTGGTGAGCTCCTCGGCGACCGACTTGGTGTCGGGCCTGGTGGAGTCGCTGTGGGGGTAGTCGGTCTCGAAGGTCACGTTGTCGACACCGACCGACTCGAGCGACTCCAGTCCGTGCGCGTCGTCGAAGAAGCACCCGTAGACGCGCTCGTAGTACATCTCGCTCGGTGGCCGAGTGACCTTGTCGGCTACGCCACCCCACCCACGGTTCTCCATCCAGACCTTGTCGGCCCGCTCGATCACGTAGGGGATCCAGCCGATCTGGCCCTCGGAGTACGCGAGCTCGAGCCCCGGGATGCGTTCGAGGACACCCGACATCAGGAAATCGGTCAGCGACATCGCCGCGTTCATGTAGGTGAGCGTCGAGCTGACGGCGGGTGGTGCATCGGCCGAGGTCGACGGCATCTTCGACGACGATCCGATGTGCATGCACACGACGGTCTCGGTCTCGGCGCAGGCGCGGAAGAACGGATCCCAGTAGCCGTCGGCGTCGTGCACCGACGGAAGGCCGAGGAACGGAGGAATTTCCGAGAAGCACACGGCGTGCCCACCGCGTGCAGCGCTACGCCGAACCTC
>JANOWV010000297.1:0-1939 GCA_031418075.1 Actinomycetes bacterium | reverse complement strand
GCGAGCGCATCGCCAACCGCGCCGGCGCGAGCGGGAGTGAGCGGACGCGTGACCCGGTCCCCGCGTGCTCCACGAGCGCTTCGAGCGTCTCGCGCATCGTCCCGAACTCGGTGGCGCCGATGTTGTACACGGCTGACCCCGTTCGAGCCGAGGCACGCAGGCAGGCGTCAGCGAGGTCTGCCGTGTGCACGAACTGGTACCGGTTGTCGCCGGCACCGAGCACGTAGACCGGCGCGCCGTCGGCGACGAACTCGAACAGGATCGCCATGATCCCCAGCCGGCCATGCCCGAGGATCGTGCGCGGGCGGATGATCGTCACGTCGAGTCCACCCGCCGCCGCCTCCCGGCACAGCACCTCGGCCTGGAGCTTCGCCTGCCCGTACGCCTCAAGCGGCTTCGGCGTCGTGGCTTCCGTCACCGGGTTGTGCTCGGGTATCCCGAAGACCGCGCTCGATGATGTGTGGACGACCTTCGCGACTCCCGAGTCGCGCGCCGCGACGAGAACGTTCGCCGTCCCGCCGACGTTGACCGACTCGAACAGCTCGCGGTCCTGGGCGAGCGGTACCTGGGCAACGTTGTGGAGGACGACGTCGACCTCGCGGCACGCCTCGGCGACCACCGATCCGTCGCGGATGTCGCCCTGAACGAACTCGACCCGGTCGTGACCAGTCAGGTGCGCGGCCGGCGGGTTGAGATCGAGGATCCGGACGCGGTCGCCCTGGGCCAGGGCGCAGTCTGTCAGCGTCGTCCCGAAGAAGCCGCTCCCCCCGGTGAGGAGGAGCATGCGACCGGTCACAGGCGTGCGCCCCGCTCGAGACACCAACGGATGCTGGTGCGCATCCCGTCGAGCAAGGTCGTGGTCGGCTCGTACCCGAGCTCCGCGCGCGCACGTCCGATGTCGCACGCGATCGTGTCCTTGAGCTCCCCGAGCACGTGCAGCGCCTGGACATAGCGTCCGCGGTCCTGCAGGAATCCGTCGACGTGCTCCGCGATGGTCCCGACGAAACGTGGGATACGAACCTGCCGACGGGTCACGTCGAGCCCTTCGGCCTCGAGCGCATCGCGCACGGTGTCGAGCACGGCTCGCATCTCGTACGGCTCCGGATCAGCGATCCAGTACGCATTGCCCGGTGCCGACGGAGCAGTCTCTGCGCACAGGATCCCGTCGACCAGGTTGCCCGTATAGACCATCGAACGCCGATTCACGCCGGAGCCGACGAGCGGGAACCGGCCCCGCCGGATCGTCGCGAACCACTGCGTCTGACGCGCGGGTTGGAACGGCCCGTAGAACCACGGTGGTCGCAAGACGACCGTCGGGAGGTCGCCACGATCGTGACTGCGGGCGACGAGCTGCTCTGCTTCGAGCTTCGATGCGCCGTAGCCCATGTACGGATGGAATTCCGAGCCCTCGTCGAAGCGATCGGTCGGTGTCGGGTTCGCCCCGAACGGCGAGTTCGACGACACGAAGATGAATCGGGTCACCCCCGCACGACGCGCGCCGTCGAGCATCAGCTGGGTCCCCCCGACGTTCACGTCGAAGAGCTCTCGTGTCCCGTGCGTCGGGTGGATCACCCCTGCTGCGTGCACCACCGTCGCCGGACCCACGTCTGCGAAGAGCCGCTCGATGCTCGCCGGATCGCGCACGTCGCCCACTACGACATCGACGTTCTTGGCGACGATGCGCAGCGTCGCGGCTTCAGGATCTGTCCCCACGAGGCACCGGACGTGATCGCGCTCGGGGGCCAGCCGACGCACGAGGTTCTGTCCGAGCCAACCGGCAGCGCCGGTGACGACTGCGGTCGTCGCGTGCGGAACGCGAGGCCCGGGTCCCTGCGGCGCGTCCACGCACCGACACTACGCTGGTACACGTGCTGCGGTTCGAACGCGCTGTCGTCGCGACGCTCCTCGAGGCCGACACCGGCGCCGAGCGGCGGCGGGC
>JANOWV010000296.1:0-8309 GCA_031418075.1 Actinomycetes bacterium | reverse complement strand
GCCGACGCCCACCCCGACGCTGGGCGACTCAACCGGCCCCGGGGAATGCGGGACAACCGAGCGCGGTGGCGATGCGCTCGAGGTTGCGGGCCATGACCCGCACGTAGTCGGAACCGTTGCCGATCGTTCCGCGTCGTCCGCGCAGGCCTTCGAGCGGGTCGAGGTCGACGATTCGCAGGTCGCCGGCTTCGCGAGCGAGGGTGCGCGCGACGCGATCGGAGAGCAGCGGTTCACTGAAGATCGTCGTCACCCCCTCACGTCGGGCCCGATCGGCGAGGTCCGCGACGCGTGCGGGGTCGGGCTCGGTGTCAGGCGATCCCCGCGTCACCCCGACCTGTTGGAGTCCGTAGTGCTCCGCGAGCCACCCGAACGACTCGTGGCTCGTCACGAGCAGGTCGCGGCTGCACCCCGAGAGCCGCGCCGAGTACGTGGCGTCGAGGGCCCGCAACGTCGCGGTGAACCCGGCCGCTCGGCTGCGATAGCCACGCGCGTGGTCGGGATCGACGCGAGCGAGTTGGTCCCCGACCCGAGTCACGAGGACTGCGTACCGTTCCGGATCGAGCCAGAGGTGCGGGTCGTGGTCGAGCCGGCGAGCCGTGGCGCCGGCGAGGAGGTCCCTCCAGACGAGGGTGGGGCCGTCACGGCGATCGGCCACCCGCTCGATCGCCGGCTGGAACGAGCCACCCAGCACGATCGCGAGGTCGGCGTCGAGCAGCCGGTCGACCTGATCGGTCGTCGGCTCGACATCGTGCGCGTCGACCCCCGGCGGGGTGAGATCGTCGACCTGCACCCCGGGTCCGCCGACGGACCGCGCGACTGCGGCGAGCGGGAAGAACGCCGCTGCGACCTGGACGCGGGGCTCGCCGCGTGTGCTCGCCCGCCGCGGTGCGGCCGCCATGGCCGGTCCCGATGCGGTCAGGAGCCCGACCAGGACCAGGACGATCACCCGGGCCACGACACCGACCCGGCTTCGAGTCAGGAGGCCCCGAACGAGGGGACTGGCGACCGGAAGGCCCGCGAAAGGCCGGGGGACGCGGAGACGCACGGACAGCTCCGGGAGGCTTGAGAACGACTCCCATTCTATACTTCTCGGATCGCTGCCGACCGGTCGACCCCAGCACCACCGCCCACACCCGTGGCGCCCGTCCTCACGGCCGCGCACGTCTCGCACTCCTACGGCGGGGATCCCGTCGTCGAGGACGTGTCGTTCGCCCTCCCGAGCGGCCAGTTCACCGCGCTGGTCGGTCCCAACGGCTCCGGGAAGTCGACGCTGCTGCGCATCCTCCTCGGACTGCTCGTCCCGACGGCGGGCTCGGTCCGCTGCTTCGGCGCCGACCCGCGCCGCCTGACCGAGCGGGGACGAGTCGGCTACGTCCCCCAACGTCGGGTGCTCGCCCCCGATCTTCCGGCCACGGTGGCCGAGGTCGTGGGGACGGGACGCCTCGCGCGCCGCCGGTGGTGGCGCGGCCCTCGCGACGCCGACCGCGCCGCCGTCGCGCACGCGATCGAGGCGGTGGGCCTCACCGCCTCGACCCGGCGCCCGGTGCGCGAGCTCTCGGGCGGACAGCAGCAGCGTGTCCTGATCGCCCGGGCGCTTGCGAGCGACCCCGAGCTGCTCGTCCTCGACGAGCCGGTCGCCGGCGTCGACGCCGAGTCCCAACGGCTCTTCCGCGACTCGCTCGTCCACCTCGTCCGCGAGCACGGCGCCGCGGTGCTGCTCGTCTCCCACGAGCTCGGTGCGGTTGCCGACGACCTCGACCGCGTCATCGTGATGAAACGGTCGATCGTCTTCGACGGCCCACCCGGCGAGCTCGTGGCCGGAGGGGTCAGCCTGGGTGTGCACCGTGATGACCTGCCGCTCTGGCTCGAGGGAATCGAATGACCTCGTCGATCCTCGGCTCCCCGATCCTCGGTGCGCTGAGCCTCCCGTGGCCGTTCGACCGCGAGTACATGCAGCTCGCCCTCGGCGCAGCACTGATGGTCGGCGTGTGCGCGCCGTTGATCGGCGTCTTCCTGGTCCAGAAGCAGATGGCCCTGATGGGCGACGGTGTCGGCCACCTTGCCTTCGCGGGCGTGGCCGCGGGGCTCCTCCTCGACGTCTGGCCCATGTGGAGCGCACTCATCGTCGCGGTGCTCGGCGCGCTCACCATCGATCGGCTCCACCGACGGGGGCGCGCCACGGGTGACCTGGCCCTCGCGATCGTCTTCTACGGGGGCATCGCTTCCGGCGTGGTCCTCGTGAGCCGAAGCGGTGCCGGGAGCCTCTCGATCGTCGAGTATCTCTTCGGCTCCATCCTCACCGTGACGCCAACCGACCTGCTGTTCATCGTCGGACTGGGGCTCGCCATCGTGGCCACGCTGGCCCTCTTCGGGCGCCCGCTGCTCGCCACCGTGCTCGACGAAGAGGCGGCGCGAGTCGCGGGCCTCCCGGTCGACGCGTCGAGCGCACTGCTGTCGGTCCTCACCGCCGTGACCGTCGTCGCGGCGATGCGCGTCGTCGGCGTCCTGCTCGTCGCGGCGCTGATGGTGCTCCCGGTCGCGTCCAGCCGGCTGCTCGCGAGGTCGTTCCGCGGGACGCTGACGATCGCCGTGCTCGTCGGTGTCGGCAGCGCGGTCGTCGGGCTGGCAGCAGCGCGCGCTTGGGGACTCGCCCCGGGCGGCACGATCGTCCTCGCGGCCACGGTCTGCTTCGCGATCGTGGCGGTCCTCACGACGGGGCGCGTCGGCACCCGTCGACCCCGGAGGGCGGGTCAGCAGACGGGTCGCACCGACGGGTAGGGGTTCACCGCGCCACCACCACCGGGGTGGATCTCGAAGTGCGTGTGGGTCGCGGTGTACCGGGCATCACCGGTGTTCCCGACGTAGCCGATGACCTCACCCTGCGCGACGTGGCGCGGTCCACCTTCGTACGCCGAGAGGTGGAAGTAGTAGTAGAGGTTCCCGTCGTCACCGCGCAGGTACGCACCCATCCCCGAGGTACCGCCCTCCTTGAAGGTCAGGTTCCCCGAGACCACCGCGACATTGGGGACGCCACGCGCCGCCATCAGGTCGACGCCCTTGTGCGGACCCTGGTGGCGCGGGTACCCCCACGAGTCGATGAACGACACGATGCCGCGGACCGGACACACGATGCCGGTCGCGATGTAGTCACCCGAGTAGTCGCGGCCATTCCCGGCCCGGCTGCTCGCGGCCCGAGCTGCTGCCGCCGCAGCTTCGCGCGCGGCCGCGGCGGCGAGCTCCTGGCGCAGCTGCTCCTCGAGCGCGTCGAGTGCCTGCTGGGCCTCCTGGAGCTGACGCTGCAAGGCGGTCTGCTCGGCAGCCACCTGGGCCACCACGGACTCCTGCTCGACCTTCCTGCGCTCCACCTCCTGGCGTTGACGATCGAGCTCGGCGGTCAGGACCTGGAGCCGGTGGGCATCGGCGTCTTCGCGTGCCTTCGTCTTGGCGAGGAGCTTGTCCCGTCGGATCTGGTCGAGCGGGTCGCCCCCGTCGAGCACGAAGCTCCCGGGGCCGAGGGCGTCGCGGCCGACGTACGCCCGCACTGCCCGCTGCCGGGCGAGCGCGCGCAACGTCGTCGCTTCAGCCTTCCCGAGCACGATCGTGCCCTGGAGCTCGTCGATGCGCGCCGACAGCTCCTCGAGGCCGCCGAGCGCCGCTTCGTAGCGCCCGGCGGCGTCGTCGGCCGCCGCCTGGGCGGTCCCGACCAGCGCCTTGGCGTCATCGATCGGGGTGGCTCCGGCCGGCGCGTCGAACACGCCGAACGCCGGGCTCAACGCCACGGCGATGACCACACTGATTGCACTAATCGATTTCCACCACATGGACAACACCACTTACGCGCGAACGGGGGACGCGACGGACGACCGGGCCAACCAGGCTAGGCGGGGCACTCGTAGGTCCACAACGCCGGTCCCGGCGATCCCTTGCACCACCGGCGCTAGCCTCACCCCGTCGCACCCGGGTCCGAGCTGCTGCCCGGGTCCAGCACCAGGGAGAAACCGTTGCGCCTGCAGGGAGAGCTCGCACTTGTGACGGGCTCGACCGCGGGGATCGGCAAGGCCATCGCGCTCGAATTCGCCCGCCAGGGGGCGGTCGTGGCCATCCACGGACGTGACGCCGGCCGCGGCGGAGCCGTTGTCGACGCGATCACGGCGAAGCAGGGATCGGCGCGGTTCTTCCCCGCGGACCTCTCGGACGAGGACCGGTGCGCCTCGCTCGTCGACGCAGTCGCCGAGTGGGCCGGCGGCCTCACGGTGCTCGTGAACAACGCGGTCGCCAGCCCCGACGGCGGACGAGATGGCACGGTCCGGGAGATGGACACCACGTACTGGGAGTCGGCGATGCGGGTGAACCTCACGGCCCCCATGTGGTGTTGTCGGGCTGCGCTCCCGCACATGAGCCGCTCCGGCCACGGCTCGATCATCAACATCTCCTCCCGCCAGGCCGAGCGCCCCAGTGGCGGCCTGTCGGGATACGCCGCGGTGAAGAGCGGACTCAACGGGCTCACCCGAGCGCTCGCGGTCGAGGAGGCGCGCAACGGCATCCGGGCCAACACCATCAGCCCCGGCTATGTCTTCAACGAGCGCCGCGACGCGGAGCTGACCCCCGAGCGACGGACGCGCCTGGAGGCGATGCACCTCACCCGCTTGGGTGAAGCCGACGACGTCGCTCACGCTGCGGTCTACCTGGCAAGCCACGAGTCCGACTTCCTCACCGGCATCAACCTCCAGCTCGATGGCGGCGGCAGCAACGCCCGCGCCGCGTCGCTCGGCTGAGCGATCGGCACTCGCATGCACCCCCGGATCTCGCTCTCGGCGATCTCGACCTTCCGATGGTCCCTCGACGAGGACCTCGCGTTCTACGAGCGCGCCGGAATCGCCGCGATCGGGGCGTCGCTGGCCAAGCTCGAGGCGACCGGGATCGAGGCCGGCGCACGAAGGCTGCGCGACGCCGGCGTGCGCGTCACCAACCTCATCGGGCTCGGACCGTTCCACCTCGACGACCCGGGCCAGTGGCCGTCCCAGCGCGACCGGGTGCGGGCCGCGCTCGACGCGGCCGAGGCCGTGGCGGCCGAGTGCATGATCCTCACGACCGGACCCGCCGGCCAGCTCGCCTGGGAAGCCGCGGCCGACGCGCTCGAGGCCGCGCTCGAGCCCGTCGTCACGGACGCCCGCGCTCGGGGCATCCCGTTCGGGCTCGAGCACACCAACTCACTACGGGTCGATGTCGGGTTCGTGCACACGCTCGCCGACGTCGTCGATCTGGCCCGGCGCCTCGATATCGGCGTCTGTGTCGAGACGAACGCGTGCTGGGCCGAGCGCGGGCTCGCGCAGACGATCACCACGGGCATCGACACGTTCCGCATCGTGCAGGTCAGCGACTTCGCCATCGGCACGCTCTCCACGCCCAACCGACTCGTGCCCGGCGACGGCGACATCCCGCTCGCCCGGATCCTCGGGCAGATCGTCGACGCCGGATACAGCGGCTGCTTCGACCTCGAGCTCATCGGGCCCCGGATCGACGACGAGGGCTACGAAGCCGCGGGGACCAGGGCCGTCGCTGCGCTCGGCGCCCTGCTGGACGAGCTCGGCATCTGAAAAGTCGGGACGCCTCATCGACCGGGGCATCTGGTCAGCCGGGAGGCCCCCAGGGCTGGCGGGCATCCTCGATGACCGGGACCGGCGATCCTTCGGTTGCCTCGATCAGCTCCCAGAACCAGTCGGGAAACGCCTCCACCGCACCCGTTGCGCCGAGATGGAGCTGGACGACCCAGGCGCGCGCGACGGGTCGAGCCGTCGTCTGCTCGACGAGGCGGTGCTCGACGAGGCCCGACTTCCCGCGGCGCGCCGCCCACCGCGTCGAACCGACGAACTGCTCGTCCATCAACGCCTCGCTCTGGTACTCGACGCGAAGGTCGCGAACGACAACCGTCATCCCACCGCGGCGAAGATGCTGCGGCCATTCGGGAGCGAGGTGCGCGGCCACGTACGCGACCCGCAGCTCGTTGAACATCCGCACCGCGGCCGAGTTGTTCAGATGCGCCTGGTGCCGATCTGCATCAGTCGCGACGGGCTCGAGATCGAAGATGACCGAGCACCCGTCAGCGGCCAGGGCATCACGGCCGGCCGACGGCGCGGCCTCACCCGGGTGTACCCCGACGACCGGCCACGCGTCGCTCCAATCGACGTCCGCCCATTGACGCTTGCCCGCGTTCACGACCAGAGGAAGTTGCCGCCGTCGACCATGAACGTGTGCCCGGTGACGAATCGACAGGCGTCACTGCAGAGGAAGTGGGCGATCGGCCCGATGTCGAGCTCAGGGTCGCCGTTGCGTCCGGTCGGACACGTACGCATGAACTCCTCGTAGTGCTCGCTCCCGACCGCGCGCGGTGGCGCGGCGGCCGGCGCGATCGTGTTCACGACGATGCCGTCGGCGGCCCATTCCCGCGCGGCCGTGCGGGAGAGCCCTCGAATCGCTTCCTTCGACGCGTTGTAGGCGCCGAACCCGGCGCCACCCACGCGACCCATCGACGACCCGAACGTCACGATCCGTCCCCATCCCGCGGCCTTCATGTGCGGGTACACCGCCTGCATCGCCCAGAGCGTCCCGAGGACACCCGACCGATAGAAGACGTCGACGTCGTCGGCACTCACGTCGGCGACGGGCGCGTTGGCGCGGAAGGTCTGGGCGTTGTTGATGAGCCCGTCGACCCGACCGAGCTCCGCCATCACCTGCTCGACCATCCCTTCGATCTGGTCGCGCTGGGAGATGTCGACCTCGATGCCGAGGTTCGGTGCGCCGATCGCGGTGAGCTCGTCGCAAGTGCGGCGCATCTTGTCGGCGTTCCACTCGGCGACGACGACCGTCGCTCCGGCCTTCGCGAGATGGTTCGCCATCCCACGGCCGACGCCCTGGCCGGACCCGGTGACGATGATCACCCGACCCTCGACCGAGTGCATGGCCCGCGCGGCGTCGCCATCGATCTCGGGGTGCAGCGGGCTCGACACGGCGGCGACGATAGCCCCGCACCGGGAACGCCAGGACCGGCCTACCCTGGCCGGGATGGCGACCCTCTTCACGCGGATCATCGCGGGTGAGATCCCCGGCACGTTCGTGTGGCGCGACGACCATTGCGTCGCGTTCCTCTCGATCGAGCCGGTGCAGCCCGGACACACCCTGGTCGTGCCCCGCATCGAGGTGGACCACTGGATCGACCTCGACCCCGCCCTCGCCGGCCATCTCACCGTCGTCGCACAGACCATCGCGCAAGCGCAGCAACGCGTCTACAACCCGGTCAAGGTGGGGATGCTCATCGCCGGACTCGAGATCCCCCATGTGCACCTACATCTCATCCCGCTCATGCGAGGAGAAGGCGACCTGCACCTCGACCGAGCGCAGGCGGCCACTCCCGAAGCGCTCGCAGTCGAAGCCGACCGTCTCCGCGCCGACTTGCGCGCGGCTCACGCCACGGGCGTCAGCGACTGAGCATCAAGAAGGCGACGTGCGGCGTGCGGCGGCGGTGAGCTGACGATCACGCAGACGGCCGAAGATCGTCCCGCCGAACAGGAGCATGACGCTCACGGCGAGGATCATCGTCGACAGCACCTGGATCTGCGGCGGGATCGCGCGTTGGCGTGCGCCGAAGATGTAGAGCGGGAACGTGACTTTGTCGCCCGCGTTGAACGTGGTGATGATGAAGTCGTCGATCGACAACGCGAAGCTGAGCAGCGCTGCCGCCATCAGGCCGGGCAGCATCAACGGCAGCGTGACCTTGGTGAACACTCGCATCGGCCCCGCGCCGAGGTCCATCGCGGCATCCTCGAGCGTCCAATCGAACCCGCGGAGACGAGCCTTGACCGTGAGCGCGACAAAGCTCACACAGAACATCGTGTGAGCGATCACGACCGTCCAGAACCCACGTTGGACCTGAAGTCCGATGAACAGCGTCGCCAGCGATGCACCGAGGACGATCTCGGGCGTCGTGAGCGGCAGCACGAGCAGGAGGTTCACGACGCCGCTGCCGCGGAAGCGATACCGGGTGAGTGCGAGCGCGATCAGACCCCCGAGCACGACCGCCGCTGTCGTTGCGATCGCGGCGACCAAGAGCGACAGCTTGAACGCGTCGACCAGCTCCGGGACCTTGAACGGCTCGGCCCAGTTGGCGAACGTGAACTGCTGCCAGACGATGTTGAAGCGGCCCTTGGGCTGGTTGAAGCTGAACAGCACGATGACGAAGATCGGGATGAAGAGGTAGACGAACCCGAGGACCGCGTACACGTTGAGGAGCTGGGAGCCCGCGCGGCGCAGCC
>JANOWV010000295.1:0-1644 GCA_031418075.1 Actinomycetes bacterium | reverse complement strand
CAGGGCGGCGACGATGTAGCTCACCGTTGCCACCTGGGCGCCCTTGTCACCGAACACGCTGAACCCGTACGAGGTGAGCAGCAACCCTCGGAGCGTCTCGCCCTTGAAGAGGGTCTCCCGCTGGCCGCTGATCTTCGCGAGGTCGGCCTGCAGCGCAGGCAGGTCGGCGGAGCTCGCAGCAGTGGCCTCCTCGACCTTGGCCTGCAGCTCGCGCTGAGGTGTCCCGAGGTCGGCGTACGTCTTGCCGTCGGCGATCTTCGTCACGTGCAGCCCGATGAACTCGTTCGCGTAGCACTCGGCCTGCTTGCCGGTCGTGAGCGCCTTCCCGGCGTTCTCGACGACGCAGTCGGCCTTCTTCTCTTCGGGGGTCAAGAGCTCCGCCGGCTTGAACGAGATGTTCTGCTCGCTGAGCTGGTCCTTGACGTAGTTCTTCGCGAAGTTCGCGTTGCTCGTCATGACGATCCCGAGAACGAGCAGGAGCGCCGCGAGGGCCATCCCGCCGATGCTGAACAGGATGTCGAGCGTCCGACGTTGCATGGGGCTGCTCCTCGTTATTGGCATCAGGAAGTCGCGCAGTCGCGACCCGATAACGCGATTGTCGAGGTCGCGGGAATGAGATCCCAGGGACCAAAGGCCCCCGAGCTCCGCCATCGGACCCAACCTCCTCGAGCACGACGGAAGGCCGACGCACCTGGCGCCGGCCTTCCGGGGTGATCGTGCGTGCGGCCGGGGTTGGCCACCAGGTCGCGCTACTGCTTGATCGCCTCGATCTCGAGGGTCACCTGGACCTTCTGGCCGAGCATCACGCCGCCGCCCTCGAGCGGTGAGTTGAACGCGATGCCGAACTCGTTGCGGTCGATCTCCGCCGTGGCGGTGAACCCGACGCGGGTGTCGCCGAACGGCGAGTTCGCCAGGAAGCCGTGCAGCTCCAGTGCCAGCGGGACGGCCTTGGTGATGCCGCGCAACGTGAGCTCACCGTCGACGACGAAGCCGTCGCCGTCGGCCCGCACGCCGGTGGACCGGAAGGTCATCACCGGGTGCTCGTCGGTGTCGAAGAAGTCGGCCGAACGCACATGGGTGTCGCGGTCGGTGTTCCCGGTGTCGATCGACGCGAGGTCGATGGTCGCCTCGACGCTCGACGCCAGCGGGTCCTCCGCGGTCACGAGGGTGCCCTCGAAGGTCGTGAACCGGCCCCGCACCTTGCTCACCATGAGGTGGCGGATGCTGAAGCCGACCTCGGAGTGGGTCGGGTCGATGACCCAGGTGCCGGCGAGGTAGCCGGGGATCGTGGTGGCGCTGGTCTCGATGACGCTCATTGGGGGGCTCCTTCTTGGGGGTCGTGAGAGTGTGGTTGTTCTCTCAACTATTGAGCACAGTACCGAACAATGATTGAACTGTCAACTATTTCTCGATACGATCGGTACATGGACCCCAACGCCCCCGTGCTCGGCCCCCGATCGCCCGGCCCACGCTGGCTGGACCCCGAAGAGAAGAAGACCTGGCTGGCATGGGTCTTCGCCTCCAAGCTCCTCTGGGACGAGCTCGAGCGTGACCTCCAGCGCGATGCCGACATGTCGTACGGGTACTACGAGATCCTCGTGATGCTCTCCGGCGCCCCGGACCGGGCCCTGCGGATGAGCGAGC
>JANOWV010000294.1:0-1591 GCA_031418075.1 Actinomycetes bacterium | reverse complement strand
ACGGTGGCGCCATCCGCTGCGAGACGTGCCGCGGTGGCGGCGCCGATCCCAGCCGCGCCGCCCGTGATGAGCGCGGTCTTGCCGCTGAAGCGTCCGTCGGCCATCCCGCCGATCATAGGGCGAGGGCCGAGCTAGCGCGGGCGCAGGGATGGATCAAGCGGCGGGCTCGGGGCACACGGTGACCACGATCTTTCCCCGAGCGTGTCCTTCTCCGAGGTACCGGAAGGCAGCGGCGGTTTCGCTCAGCTCGTACCGCCGGTCTACCACCGGTGTCGCCTTGCCTGCCTCGAGTAGCTCTCGGAGGACCTCGAGGTCCGGCCGGTTCAGGTTCGCGATGAAGAACACGACCGTCCGGCTGCTCCGCAGTGCCGCCAGGCGGACCCCGGCGATGTGACCGAGGGGTCCGAGCAGACGGCTGCGCTTCGGTCCTCCGATGATCACGAAGGTCGCCTGCGGCTCGAGGACGCGCTTGCACGCCCGCCACGACCTGCTCCCGGCGACATCGAGCAGCAGGTCGTAGCGCCGGTCGCTGCGGGTGAAGTCCTCGCGGGTGTAGTCGATGACGTGGTCGGCGCCGAGCGATCGCACGAGGTCGACGTTCCCCGTGCTGCAGACGCCGGTCACCTCCGCTCCTAGCGCCTTGGCGATCTGCACGGCGAAGGTGCCCACGCCTCCCGACGCACCGTTGATCAGCACCTTCTGCCCGGGCCGAAGCTGCCCCTTGTCGCGAAGGCCCTGAAGCGCCGTGATCCCCGCGACGGGGACGGAGGCCGCCTCCTCGAACGTCAGATTCGCCGGTTTCGGCGCGACCGCTTCGCCGACGCACACGTACTCGGCGAAGGTCTTGCTCCTGCCGAACACCTCGTCGCCCGGGCGAAACTGCGTCACATTCTTGCCGACCGCTGCCACGGTCCCCGCAATGTCGGCACCCACGCTGTTGCTCTTTGGCTTGCGCAGCCCCGTCAGGGGGCGGGCGATGTATGGCCTGCCCGTCACGCCGTACCAGTCCGCGGGGTTCACCGAGGCTGCATGAACCCGTATGAGCACCTCGTCATCCGTGGGGTCCGGCTTGTCGATTTCCCGGAGCTCGAGCACGTCGGGTGAGCCGTATCTGTCGCCGACGATCGCTCTCATCGCCGCGGCCTGATAGTCACAACGACATACCCGGCCCGCTGCATCGCCTGGCGATGTGCGGTGCGCAGGTGCTCGATCTCTCGGGCCAGAGGCAGCCGGTACGCGGGCCGCACGCGACCGTCGCGTGCCCGCGGCGCCAGGCGCTCGGCCTCGGCCCCGGCCAGGTGCTCATGGGTCAACTGTCGAAGTGCGTCGTAGCGAAGTGCGTCGTAGTAGGGCATGCGCTTCCTCCTCTCGTCTGATCAGACGTCGACAACCGCTCTCACGGGGGTCACGTCGTCTCGTCGGTTCGCTGTAGGCGATGGATCGGGCCGCCGTCCTTCCACGCTCGTCCTGCGCGATAGAGCTCGGCGGGCCTGCCGCCGGCCGGGCCGGGTCGCGCCCGGCGGCCGGTCGGGATCACCCAGCCGTCCTCCGCGACGACGCTGCGCCGGAAGTTCGCGGCATCGAGTTGCAC
>JANOWV010000293.1:0-11465 GCA_031418075.1 Actinomycetes bacterium | reverse complement strand
GGTCCTTCGAGAGCGTGTAGCCCCTGGTGGTCATCGGTCCTCTTGCATCTGGGTTCCTCCGGGCATCTGGGTTCCTCCGGGCATCTGGCGGCACCATTGCATCATACCCCAGGGGGGTATACGATAGGAACCCCGACGGAGGAGCACGCATGACGTCCACGGTGGAGACCCGCGACACCGAATCTGACGCCTCGGGACTCGAGCGCTGCGACCTGCCCATCGAAGGGATGACGTGCGCCTCGTGCGCGGCCCGGATCGAGAAGGGGCTCGCAGAGCAGGACGGGGTTCGCAGCGCCGTCGTCAATTTCGCCTCGAAGCGCGCGACCGTCGTCTACGACCCGCACGCGATCCAACGCGGCGACCTCACCCGAACGGTGCACGACCTCGGATATGCCGTACCGGATGTACTTGACGACGATCCCGAACGCGCCGAGCTGCGCGAGCTCGTCCCGCGACTCGTGGTCTCCGTCGCGTTGACGATCCCGCTGCTCCTGGTGTCGATGGTGCCGACGTTCCAGTTCGACGGATGGCAGTGGGTCGCATTGGGGCTTGCGAGCCCCGTGATCCTCTGGGGGGGATGGCCGTTCCATCGGGCGACCCTCATCAACCTCCGCCACCGGGCGACGACGATGGACACGCTCGTGTCGCTCGGGACGATCGCCGCCTACTCGTGGTCGATCGTGGCCCTCGTGTTCCTCGGGGCGGCCGAGCACGGTGGCGGCATGTCGCTCGGAGCGTTGTTCTCGGGTGACGGCGAAGCACACGTCTACTTCGAGACCGGGGCCGCGATCATCTCGTTGCTGCTCCTCGGTCGGTACTTCGAGGCGAAGGCGCGCCGACGTTCGAGTCACGCGCTGCGGGCCCTCCTCGAGCTGGGGGCGAAGACGGCGCGACTCGAGAACGGCGACGAGGTGCCGACGGCCAGCCTCGTCGTAGGTGACCGCTTCGTCGTGCGTCCGGGCGAGCGCATCGCCACCGATGGCATCGTCGTCGACGGCGCGTCCGCGGTCGACGTCTCGATGCTCACTGGGGAGCCCGTACCGGTCGATGTGGGCGCCGGCGACGAGGTCTTCGGCGCGACCGTCAACAGCTCGGGTCGTCTCGTCGTCGAGGCGACGAAGGTGGGGACCGAGACGGCCCTCGCGCAGATCGCGCGACTCGTCGAAGAAGCCCAAGGGTCGAAGGCACCAGTACAACGTCTCGCCGACCGGATCTCCGGGGTCTTCGTCCCGGTCGTGCTCGTGGTCGCGGTGCTCACGCTCGCAACGTGGCTCGCCGTCACTGGCGAAGTCGATCGGGCGTTCACGGCCGCGGTCGCGGTGCTCATCATCGCGTGCCCCTGCGCGCTCGGTCTCGCGACTCCCACGGCGATCATGGTCGGCACCGGGCGGGGCGCCCAGCTCGGCATCGTCATCAAGGGCGGCGAGGTGCTCGAGGCGACCCGACGCGTCAGTGCCGCCGTGCTCGACAAGACCGGCACCCTCACCGAGGGAAAGATGCGACTGGTCGAGGTCGTGCCGGCGCCCGGGGTGGACCGGGAAGCGCTCCTGGCGCGCGCCGGTTCGATCGAAGATGCATCCGAGCATCCGATCGCCCGAGCCATCGCGACCGGCGCGCGGGACGGCGGTTCGATCCTCGTGGCGCCGGATGCCTTCGTCAACGAACCCGGCGTCGGCGCGCGGGGAACGATCGATGGGCTCGAGGTCCGGGTCGGTCGGGCCACCTTCGTCGGTGAGGTTCCCGCTGCGCTGGAGCACGCGCTCGAGGCGCGCGCCGGGAGTGGCCACACCTTGGTGTTTGCAGGGTGGGATGACGTCGCCCAAGGCGCGTTCGTCGTCGCCGACACCCTGAAGGACGGGTCGATCGCGGCGGTTGCGGCGTTGCACGATCTCGGGATCAAGACGGTGTTGGTCACGGGTGACGGCCGCGACGCAGCCGATGCGATCGCCCGCGCAGTGGGGATCGATCGGGTCGTGGCTGAAGCCCTCCCTGACGGCAAGGTCGCGATCGTCCGCGAGCTCCAGGCGGACGGATCGAGCGTCGCGGTCGTCGGCGACGGCGTGAACGACGCACCCGCGCTCGCGCAGGCGGACCTTGGCATCGCGATCGGGACCGGGACCGACGTCGCGATCGAAGCCAGCGACCTCACCCTTGTGTCCGGCGACTTGCGTGCGGCGGCCGATGCGATCGCACTCTCACGCCGGACCCTCGCGACCATCCGGGTGAACTTGTTCTGGGCGTTCGCCTACAACGTCGCCGCCATCCCACTCGCGGCCGTCGGCCTCCTGAACCCCGTGATCGCCGCCGGTGCGATGGGCTTCTCGTCGGTGTTCGTGGTCACGAACTCATTGCGGCTCCGCCGGTTCAAGGGCTACCGGAGGTGAGCCAGTCGTCGAGCAGCGCGGCCTCGCCGGCGGCGTGCTCGCGCAGCCCCGAGACGATCGCGCCCTCGACCTTCCCGCCGACCAGGAGCATCCGCACCTTGAGGGATCCGCGCAGTGTGCGCAACGTCCCGGCGTCGGCAGTCGCAAGCACCGAGGAGTAGGTGCAGGAGAGCCGATCGGCGTAGTGGTCCGGCTCGATGTGATGCTCGGCTCGGAACGCCGTGAGGTCGAACGACGCGTTGTCGACCCAGGTCAGACGGGCTGGGTCCACGACTGCGGTCACCGCCGGAGCCAGCTGCCCGGTGAAGCGCAGGCGTACACGGAGTCGGGCGGTCGTGGCGCCGCGCTCGAGGTCGAGCAGCTCGGCGTCGCCGAGCTTCGGGAGTGCGGCTCGCGCTGCTATGAACGCAGGATCGAGCAGCGCGTCCTGCACGCTCGTCGGCATACCGACGAGGTGCTGTTCGATGACGAAGTCCATTGCCGGAGGCTAGAGCGCGCCGCGTACGCTGGTCGTCCGACGCGAGCGCAACGGAGAGAGGCCGCCCCGGTGGCGAAGATCAGCGACATCCTGGAGCGAGGCCCCGCGGTGTCCTTCGAGTTCTTCCCGCCGCGCACCGAAGAAGCAGAGCAGGTGTTGGCCCGGACCCTGCGGGACCTCGAGCCACTCGCGCCGTCGTTCGTCTCAGTGACCTATGGCGCAGGGGGTACGACCCGGGAGCGGACGCACGACCTCGTCGTCGAGATCAACCGCACGACCTCGATGACCGCGATGGCGCACCTCACCTGCGCGGCGCACTCTCGAGCGGAGCTGGAAGGAATCGTCGAGCGCTATCGCGACTCCGGGGTCGAGAACATCCTGGCCCTCGGCGGCGACCCGCCGAGCGAGCTGGGCCTCCCGGAGGGCGAGCTGCGTCACGCCATCGAGCTGGTGCGCCTCGCCCGAACCCGCGACTTCGACTCGATCGGCGTCGCCGTGCATCCCGAGCCCCATCCCGCGTCGCCGTCGATCGCCGCCGACCGGGCGCACAGTGCCGAGAAGCTCGCCGAGGCCGACTTCGCGATCACCCAGTTCTTCTTCGACACGCACCACTACTTCGAGCTCGTGGACGCGCTCCGCGAGCAGGGCGTGGATCGACCGGTGATCCCGGGGATCATGCCGGTGCTGAGCATCGCCGGCACCAAGCGCATGGCCGAGATGCAGGGGTCGGAGTTCCCCGAGTGGTTCATGGCCAAGCTGCAGAAGGTCGCGGACGATCCCGCGGAGGTGCGCAAGATCGGAATCGCCGAATCGACGAAGCTCTGCCGAGCGTTGCTCGACGGCGGCGCGCCGGGGCTCCACTTCTTCACCCTGAACCGTTCGACGGCGACACGCGAGATCTATGACAACCTCGAGCTCGGTCGCGACGTCCGCCCGTAGCCTCCGGACGGCCCGCCCCGCTACCGCAGGCCGCGCTTCAGTCGCTTGATCGACGCGGTCGCAAGGTCGGGGGTGATCGGGAGTGCCTCATTCGCGTTGTTCGTCGTGATGCCGGTGACCCCGCGCCCCACCCGGAACGCGACCGCCTCGAAGATCAGCGTCGCGTCGGTGGCTCCGTCGGGGATCGTGATGGTTGCCAGGAAGCCCACGCCGTCGTCGACCGGACCACCCGTCACGTCGAGGTTCTCGACCGTGACCGAGGCGCCGGCTGAGTCGGCCAGCGCGGCTTCCAGCCCCAGCTGGAGGCAGTCGATCGTGCTCGGGTCCTGGAACGCCGCGAGGTACGCCTGCGCGTCCTTGACCTTGGGGAACACATACACCGAGTTGCTGACCCGGGCGTCGCCCTGCTGGAAGTCCGGGCTCTCGAACTTGTACTTGAGCGCGCGCTTGTCCGCCGCTTCCTTCACCGAGCACTCCGAGATCCCGGACGGCTTGTCGGCGGCCTGCTTCTTCGCAGTCCAGCCGCGTCCCACGTCCTTCGCGGTGATCGACGCAGCCTTGGCGACCTGCTTGTCGGTCTTGGCCGCAGCGGGGAGCGCGGTCATCGCGAGGATGGTGAATGCCGACATGACGACCGCAGCGGAACGCGTGATGGGGCGCACGAGGACTCCAGTTGCCGGGGGGCGATGTGGGTGACGTGGGTGAGAGCGAGTGGCGGAGGGAGTGGGATTTGAACCCACGGTGACTTGCGCCACAATGGTTTTCGAGACCATCCGATTCGGCCGCTCTCGCATCCCTCCGAGGACGATCCTAGGTGGTCACGGTCCCGTTCTCGGCGGCGTAGCGCCTCGTGGCCCGCGCCGATCGCGGAAGAACTGCGTCAGCAGCGCCGAGCACTCGGTGTGCCGCACACCCGGTACGACCGGGAACTCGTGGTTGAGCCGAGGGTCGACACCGAGGTGGTAGAGGCTGCCGAGCGCCCCGGCCTTGGGGTCGGTGGCGCCGAACGCGACGAGGCCGATCCGCGCGGCCACGGCTGCGCCGGCACACATCGCACATGGCTCGAGTGTCACGACCAGCGCGCAGTCGTCGAGCCGCCACGATCCGGTCACCTCGGCTGCGCGTCGGAGCGCCAGCACCTCGGCGTGGGCTGTGGGGTCGCCCGTACGTTCCCGCTCGTTGTGGCCGACCGCGAGGACCGCGCCGTCGGCAAGGCGAGCGACGACCGCCCCGACCGGAACGTCTCCACCGTGCGCGGCGAGCGCCGCCTCGTCGAGCGCGACTCCCATGAGGGAAGGGAGCGCGGCAACGAGTCCTTCGGGCTTCGGTCCGGGCTTTGGTCCGGGCTTCGCCGAGTCGAGAATCTCCGAGTCGGGAATTTGGGGGCCGGGTGTCGGGGTGGTCATGGGGCTCCCGTGCGAGTGGCGGAGGGAGTGGGATTCGAACCCACGGTGAGTTGCCCCACACACGCTTTCCAAGCGTGCCGATTCGGCCGCTCTCGCATCCCTCCGGAGGCCGTGATCGTACCGGGGGCGCGCCACGGGACCGGAGCGGAGCAGCCGGTACGATCTCCGACGCGGACCGTGCTAGGTGGGGAGCTCGTGGTGCCCTGCACCCTCAATCCACGTACGAGGGGCTGAACTCCTGCCCGAGGCTCGGATCGCCGCCCACTCGGCCCCGTCTCGGTGCTGACGGTCGGGTCCTGCGCAACGAAGCCCCGCGAACCGAGTCAGGTCCGGAAGGAAGCAGCTCTCAGCGGATCGCTCCGTGTGCCGCAGGCATACCTGGCCCGAGCCGGAACAGGTCACCGACGGGTGGCGATCTCCAGGTCGACGGTGGGTGCACGGTCCGCACCCAGCACTTCAGCCGCACCTGGCGGCCCGCGATGGCGTGAGCGGTTGGTACGGTCGGGCGTGGCCTTCCAGTCGCTCTACCGCAAGTACCGACCCCAGCGCTTCGACGAGGTCGTCGGTCAGGAGCACGTCGTCGATGCGCTGCGCGCCGCGGTACGTGACGAACGCGTCGGCCATGCCTACCTCTTCTCGGGTCCGCGCGGCACCGGCAAGACCACCACCGCCAGGATCCTCGCCAAGGCGCTGAACTGTCTGAACCTCGGTGCCGACGGGGAGCCGTGTGACCAGTGCGACAACTGCCGCTCCGTCGCCGCCGGGACCTTCTTCGACCTCTTCGAGCTCGACGCGGCATCGAACCGCGGCATCGACGACGTCAAGGAGCTCGTGAAGAGCACCGCGATCGGGATCGCGCCGGGCTCGCGCCGCAAGGTGTTCGTCCTCGACGAGGTGCACGCGCTCAGCTCCGACGCGGCAACTGCGCTGCTGAAGAGCCTCGAGGAGCCGCCGGAGCACGTCGTGTACATCCTCGCGACGACGAATCCCGAGAAGGTGCTCCCCACGATCCGGTCGCGCACGCAGCACTACGCGTTCGGTCTCTTGACCACCGAAGAGCTCGTGGGTCGGCTCGCCGACCTGTGTCAGCGGGAAGGCGTGGATGCCGAACCTGCCGCGTTGGCCGCGATCGCCGCCGCCGGCGCGGGATCGGCGCGTGACTCCGAGTCGCTGCTCGACCAGGCGCTCGCAACCGGCACGGGCATCCTCGACGGCGATGTGGTGAAGGCGCTGTTCGGTGGCACGCCGTTCTCGGCCCGAGCTCGGATCCTCGACGCAATTGCGGCCGAGGATGCAGCCGAGGCGCTCGTCGCACTCGCGGAGCTGCTCGAAGTGGGGCACGAACCGCGTCGCGTTGCGGAGGATCTCCTCGGCGCCGCGCGCGACACGTTCGTGCTCACTGCGGGTGGCGGCAGGGTTGCTGTTGCCGCACCGGCCGACGACCGCGTGCGTCTGTCGGCGCTCGGCGACGCGCTCGGCAACGCAGCGCTCGTACGGGTGATCGAGACGCTCGGGCAATCTGTCACCGACATGCGCGGCGTCGAAGCGGCCGACCCCCGTCTGGTGCTCGAGGTGGCGTTGGTCAGGCTGTCGCGCCGCGACGCTGGTCCGCCGCTCCAGACGGTCGTCGAGCGCATCGAGCGGCTGGAGCGCGCGTCCGGCACGGCAGGCTCGGCGGGTCCCCCGCCCATCATCCGTTCACGGCCCGAGGTTCCCGCGCCGACGCCGACGTCGACGCCGACGAAGGGGCCAGCGCCGGCGGGAGGGCGCGGCACGCGACCGACGCTCGGCGCGATCCGGAAGTCAGCCGCGACGCCGCCTACCGAAGCCGACCCCGAAGCCAGCGGGGCGACGGGTGCGGCACCGGAGGCTCCCGCGCCGCCGGAGTCGGACGAGCCACGGGTGCCGGCGACGTCGACTGAAGCCGATGCCCCGGCGATCGCCCCGGACCCGGAGCCCGATGCCGAGCTCGATCTCGACGACGTCATCGTGGCGTGGGCCGATGCGGTGAGCGGCTTCGCTCCCGCGACGCGCAGCGCAGTCCAGCAGGCGCAGCCCCTGCGCGTCGACGGTCAGGTCCTCGTGTTCGGCGTGCCCCCCGCGCTGCTCGGTGCTGCCCGCGAGCGATTCAAGCGGGAGGCCGAAGCGGTCCGGGACGCGCTGGCGACGCGACTCGGTCGCCGTTTCAAGTTCGCGCTCGAGCCCGCCGCCGAATTCGCGCTCGACGGACGAACCTCTTCGGACGACACATCCGAGACTGCCACCTCGTCTGCCACCTCGGTGGCCGCATCGTCGGGGTCGGGTTCCGACGCAGCAGTCGGCGGCGCCGACGGAGGTTCGCCAGCCCAGGGACGGGCCGACGATCGGGCTCCCGCGGCGCCCGATGACGAGATGCACGAGCCCCACGAGCTGCGCGACGCCCCCGATGCCGACGCGTCCGAGCCCGTGGAGCGGCTCCGCGACGCCTTCGGCGCTACCGTCGTCGAAGAGCTCCCGCGGGAGTCCTGACCGCCCCAACGCCGGACCACGTACTCGGAGAGGAGCGCGGAGCGCGCATGGCCAAGCAGAAGCCTGCCGGCGGCGGCGGGATGAACCAGATGATGCGACAGATGCAGCAGATGCAGGCCGACATGGCATCGGCGCAGGCCGCACTCGCCGACGAGTCCGTCGAGGGCTCAGCAGGCGGCGGCGTGGTGAAGGCGGTCGTCAGCGGCACTGGAGAGCTCCGGCGTATCTCGATCGCACCCGACGTCGTCGATCCCGACGACGTCGAGATGCTCGAGGACCTCATCGTCGCGGCGGTCAGCGAAGCACTCCGCGCCGCGCAGGATCTCCAGGCCCGCCAGATGGGCTCCGTCACGGGCGGTCTCGACCTCGGGGCCCTCGGCGGACTGCTCGGCTGACGACGATCGGTGGCGGTCTACGAGGGCGCGGTCCAGACGCTCATCGACGAGCTGGGGCGCCTCCCCGGCATCGGTCCCAAGTCGGCACAGCGTGTTGCCTACTACCTGCTCAAGGCGGCACCCGAGGATGCCAATCGGCTCGCGCGCGCGATTACCGAGGCCAAGGAGAAGATCACCTGGTGCCGGCGGTGCTTCAACATCGCCGAAGGTGAGCTCTGCGGGTTCTGCCGCGACGACCGCCGCGACCCGAAGATCCTCTGTGTTGTCGAGGAGCCGCGCGACATCGTCGCGGTGGAACGAACCCATGAGTTCGCCGGTCGGTACCACGTGCTCCAGGGCGCGATCTCACCGATCGAGGGGATCGGGCCCGAACAGCTCCGCGTGAAGGAGCTCGTGCGACGCGTCGGGGAAGAGGGTGTCGAAGAGGTCATCCTCGCGACCAACCCCAACATCGAAGGGGAGGCGACCGCGATGTATCTGGCCCGACTCCTCAAGCCCATCGGCCTCCGGGTCACACGGATCGCGAGCGGCCTGCCGGTCGGGGGCGACCTCGAGTACGCCGATGAGGTGACCCTGGGTCGCGCGCTCGAAGGCCGACGCGAGATCGACGCCTGATCAGGCGAGCCTGATCGGGCGAGGGTGGTCAGGCGAGGGCCCGCCGGATCACCTTCCCGACGGTGTCGACCTCGACGAGGAATCCGTCGTGCCCGCACGGCGACTCGATGATCTCGACGTCCGGAGTACTTGGGAGCGCGGCCGCGAGCTCACGTTGCAGGCGCAGCGGGTACAGCCGGTCGGAGGAGATCCCCGCGATCGTCACCTCGGCTTGGACGCGCTGCAACGCCGTGTCGAGGCCCCCGCGACCACGACCGACGTCGTGGTGGTTCATCGCTCGGCTGAGCACGATGTAGGTGTTCGCGTCGAACCGCCGGGTGAGCTTCGCTCCGTGGTACTCGAGGTACGACTCGACCGCGTAGCGACCACCGGCGAACGGGTCCTCGTCGCCCTGGTGGTCGCGGCCGAAACGCGCATCGAACTCGAGCTCGGATCGGTAGCTGATCTGACCGATTCCCCGCGCGATCTCGAGGCCGACGTGTGGACCTTCACCGTCGGAGGCGTCGTAGTAGTCGCCACCGCGCCACTTCGGGTCGACCTCGATCGCGCGGATCTGCAATGAGCACCATGCGATCTGCTCGGCCGTCGCCGTCGCTCCGACGGCAACGACGACGCCGCGCGCGACGCGCTCGGGGAACCCCACCATCCATTCGAGTGCACGCATCCCGCCCATCGACCCTCCGACGACGCCGGCCCAGCGAGCGATCCCGAGCCGGTCGGCGAGCGCGGCTTCCACCGCCGTCTGGTCGCGAATGGTGAGGACCGGGAAGCGGCTCCCGTAGGGCCGACCGTCGGCGGCCGGCGAGGCGGGGCCCGTGGTCCCCTGGCATCCGCCGAGCACGTTCGGGCACACCACGAACCACCGGTCAGTGTCGATGGGTGCGCCGGGGCCGATCATCGAGTCCCACCACCCGCCCTGACCGCCGGCGTGGCTGTCGCCCGTCAGTGCGTGAAGGACGAGGACGGCGTTCGCGCCGTCGGGGGCGAGGGTCCCCCAGGTCTCGTAGGCCACGGTCACGCGCTCGAGCCGCCCGCCCGACTCGAGGACGTGCGGGCGCGCGTCGAAGAGCGTCTCGAAGTGACGCGCGCCGATGGGATCGCCTGGTCGCCACGCTCCGCTTGCGGGAGGCGGGGCCACCGTGGGTCCGCTCGCCTCAGGCTCCCTTGGCGGCGCGGAACCCGGTGTCGAGATCGGCCAGCAGGTCGGCCACCGTCTCGATCCCGACGCACAGTCGCACGAGGTCCGGCGTCACGCCGGTCGTGACCTGCTCTTCGGGCGACAGCTGGGAGTGTGTCGTCGACGCGGGATGGATCGCGAGGCTGCGCACGTCGCCGACGTTGGCGAGGTGGCTGAACAGCTCGAGTCCGTCGACGAACTTGCGACCGGCTTCGAGTCCACCCTTGATCCCGAACGCAAGGATCGCGCCCTTGCCCCGCGGGAGCGACTTCTGGGCGCGCTCGTACCAGGGGCTCGACTTCAGTCCCGGGTACGCGACCCACTCGACCTCGTCGTGCTGCTCCAGCCACTCGGCGACCACCTGGGCGTTCTGGCAGTGTCGGTCCATCCGCAGGCTCAGCGTCTCGAGCCCCTGGATGAAGAGGAACGCATTGAACGGCGAGACCGCCGCGCCGAGGTCGCGCATGAGCTGCAGCCGCGCCTTGAGCGCGTACTGCGCGGGACGGAGTGGCTCGGGCAGCTGTGAGTAGACGAGACCGTGATAGCTCGGGTCCGGCTCGGTGAAGACGGGGTGTCGTCCGCTGGCGACGTAGTCGAACTTCCCGCCGTCGACGATGATCCCGCCGATCGACGTGCCGTGCCCGCCGATGAACTTCGTGGCCGAGTGCACGACGATGTCGGCACCGAGCGCGAGCGGCTGGCAGAGGTACGGGGTGGTGACGGTGTTGTCGACGATGAGCGGGACCTTGGCCTCGTGTGCGACCTTCGAGACACCTTCGATGTCGAGGACGTCGTTCTTCGGGTTCCCCACCGACTCGCCGTAGAAGCCCCGGGTGTTGGGCTTGACGGCAGCCCGCCACGCGTCGAGGTCGTCGGGGTCGTCGATGAAGGTGACCTCCCAGCCGAGCTTCGGCAGGGTGTAGTGCAAGAGGTTGTACGTCCCGCCGTACAGCGAAGCGGAGGCGACGAGGTGGTCGCCGGCCTGGCCGAGGTTGAGGATCGAGAGCGTCTCGGCGGCCTGACCCGACGACGTCGCGAGCGCGGCAACCCCGCCCTCGAGCGCCGCCACCCGGTCCTCGAACACCGCCTGGGTCGGGTTCATGATCCGGGTGTAGATGTTGCCGAGCTCGGAGAGCCCGAAGAGGTTGGCGGCGTGCTCGGTGTCGCGGAAGACGTAGCTGGTCGTCTGGTAGATCGGCGTCGCCCGGGCGCCCGTGGTGGGGTCGGGCGCAGCGCCGGAGTGGACCTGCTTGGTGTCGAATCCCCAGGACTCGGACATGGTGTGGCTCCTCCCGGCCGCGACGGGGCGCGGCGGACGCGTGTGAGTGCTCGGAACGCTACGAGTGCAAAACCTGACCGGTCAACTCGGAATTACGCGGCCCGGCCTGCCGCGCGCGAGTCGTTGACATCAGAGTCCGGGATGGTAGGAATCGTGCGACCCCACGTTGGGGAACGAAGGGACACACACGATGAGCACTTCGCCGCCTGCGGCTGCAGCACCCAGCACGGGGACGTTGGGGAAGGTCAGGAGCCCACTCGGGGTCCTGGTCCTCATGATCGTCA
>JANOWV010000292.1:0-2122 GCA_031418075.1 Actinomycetes bacterium | reverse complement strand
GTTGATGAACCCGTCGTCGGACATCCAGCGCGAGTGCCAGGCGCCCGCGGCGAGGATCACGATGGGGATGCCGAATGCTGCGATGCGGTGGAGTCGTGCGCTCACCCCGGTTGGCATCGGCGAAGCCTATTCAGCCATTCGCGGGTCGGCGCATACACTCGGGATGCACCACCAGCGCTCGTAGCTCAATGGATAGAGCATCTGACTACGGATCAGAAGGTTGGGGGTTCGACTCCCTCCGAGCGCGCTGCATCTTCTTGCGAATGAGCAGGTCGTCATGGCAGATCTATGTGTACCGAACAAGATCGGGATTTGCGCGGGAATCGCTCACCGAACCGAACCGAACCGAACCACAATTACACGGATGTAAGACCTCCAAAGTCGTAGGCCGATGAATCTGCAGGGGTCTCTGGGTCAGCCCACAAAGGGCGTACCGTTCGAAGCGTGCCCAAGCCGTCACTCCCCACGTATCGAGAGTTCCTGTTCCCGACACTCAGGGTCCTGGAGGACAACGCCGGCTCGCTGAGCAAGCGAGAGGTCGATGCAGCTGTCATCGATTTCCTTGGGCTCACCGACGAACAATTGGCTGTCGCCTACCCAGCGGACGCGACCGCAAGAGGATCCAAGCTGTTTCACCCCGGCCCCGCGGCGATGATCGTGGGGTGATCAAGTACCTGGGGTCGAAGCGGCGGCTCGTCCCGGTGCTGGGCGAGATCCTCGAGCGGTCAGGTGCCACGACCGCGCTCGACCTGTTCTGCGGGACGACCCGCGTGGCACAGGAGTTCAAGCGTCGGGGCGCACAGGTCACCGCGCTGGACTCCGCGTCCTACGCCGCGGTCTTCGCCGAGTGCTACGTCGCGACCGATGCCGACTCCGTCGACCGGGTGGAGCTCGGGCACGTCATCGACACCCTGAACGCACTTCCCGGCCGACCGGGCTACTTCACCGAGACGTTCTGTGAGCGCTCACGGTTCATCCAGCCGAAGAACGGCGCGCGGATCGACGCGATCCGCGCGCACCTTGCGGCCGAGTACGCCGGGCACCCACTCTTCCCGGTGCTGCTCACGAGCCTGATCGAGGCGGCCGACCGGGTCGACTCCACGACCGGCGTGCAGATGGCGTACCTCAAGGGCTGGGCGCCCCGGGCGAACAACGACCTCGAGCTTCGCGTCCCCGACCTGCTCGCCGGTGCCGGGACCGCGATCCAGGCCGACGCCATAGAAGCGGTCACCACGATCGGCCACTTCGACCTGGCGTACCTCGACCCTCCGTACAACCAGCACCGGTACTTCACCAACTACCACGTGTGGGAGACGCTCGTCCGCTGGGACCACCCCGAGCACTACGGGGTCGCATGCAAGCGGATCGACAGTCGGGACCCGTCGACCAAGAGCGTCTTCAACGCGAAGCGGGAGATGCCCGGCGCGCTGCGCTCGGTCATCGCGAACCTCGACTGCGACCTGCTCGTCCTCTCGTACAACGACGAATCGTGGGTTCCCCTGGAGGATCTCATCGACGCCTGCTCGGTGCACGGCGCGGTGACCGCGCTCGCGTTCGACTCGAAGCGCTATGTGGGCGCGCGGATCGGGATCCACAACCCGAAGGGGGAGAAGGTCGGCGAGGTGTCGCACCTCCGGAACCTGGAGTACGTGATCGTTGCGGGCGATGCCGCGCGCGTCGCACAGATCACCGAGCCGTTCGGTGCTCAACGTGCGACTGAGCCGTTGTCCCGCTAGACGTTGCCGGTCCGGGCGAAGGTGACCAGGGATGCGTAGACCTTGAGCACCGCGGACGAGTAGTTCTTCGCGGTGGCCCAGTTCCCGTTGCCCATGTCGGTCCAGGTCGGGGCCCACCCTTTGGCGAAGAAGGTGTCGAAGTTGCGGACCGCGGTGGACGGGTCGCTGCCGTACCAGTACGGCGACGGCGGATATGCGAGCCCCGTGGCGCGCGAGGTCGGATCGGCGTAGTTCTTCAGGTGCTGGATCTGGGCGCGGATGCCGTCGCGGGGGGTCGGATAGCGCCGACCGGTGGAGCAGCTGTCGCACCACCCCATCCCCGCGTAATTGTTCGAGGGCGAAGCATTGAACCCCGCCGTCTCGACGACCGCCTGCGCGAACGCGAG
>JANOWV010000291.1:0-2502 GCA_031418075.1 Actinomycetes bacterium | reverse complement strand
GAGATCGGTGCCGGCGATCAAGGGATGATGTTCGGGTACGCCTGCGACGACAACGACGACTTCATGCCGTTGCCGATCTGGCTCGCGCATCGGCTCGCCCACCGGCTCGCCGAGGTCCGCAAGTCCGGGGTCCTCCCGTACCTCCGTCCCGACGGCAAGACCCAGGTCACGTTCGAGTACGAGGGCGGACGACCCACGCGCCTGTCGACGGTCCTCATCTCGACCCAGACCGGGCCTGGGGTCGACATCGACACGCTGTTGAAGCCCGACCTGATCGAGCACGTGATCCGACCGTTGCTGCCGGCCCAGTTCGCTGACGACAAGTTCGAGGTCCTGTGCAACCCCACCGGAAACTTCGAGCTGGGTGGCCCGCACGCCGACTGCGGCCTCACGGGCCGCAAGATCATCGTCGACACCTACGGCGGCATGGCACGTCACGGTGGTGGCGCGTTCAGCGGCAAGGACCCGACGAAGGTCGACCGCTCTGCGGCGTACGCGGTACGCCATGCCGCGAAGAACATCGTCGCGGCGGGCGTGGCAGAGCGATGCGAAGTGCAGGTCGCGTATGCGATCGGCGTCGCACGACCGGTGTCGATCATGGTCGACGCCTTTGGGACGTCGAAGATCGACCCCGAGAAGCTCGCGGGCCTCGTGCACGAGCACTTCGACCTCCGTCCCGCGGCGATCATCGAGCGGCTCCAGCTTCGCCGACCGATCTTCAAGAAGACCGCGGCGTACGGCCACTTCGGTCGCCCCGAGCCGACGTTCTCGTGGGAGCACACCGACCACGCCGAGGACTTCCGCAAGGCTGCTGAGGCCCTGGCCTGACCGACCCGGGCCCGACAGCGCGGGGCCTGGCCGGGTCGGACCTGACCGGGTCGGGTGGAGCGAGCCGTGTCGCGCGCGTCCTTCCCGATGTCCCGGCGCTCGATCGCGTCCTCGACTATCTCGTTCCCGAGGAGCTGGGGGAAGACCTCGAGGTCGGGACGATCGTGCGCGTCCCGCTGCACGGCCGACGGGTGCGGGGCTGGGTCGTGGACCTCGACGTCGAGCCGGCGACGGCGATCGACCGGCTGCTTCCGCTGCTCGCGGTGGTCTCGGCCGGTCCGCCCGTCGACCTGCTCGGGCTCGCCGAGGATGCCGCACGGCGCTGGGCCGGCCCGCGCACCGCGTTCCTCCGCCCCGCGTCGCCACCCAACAACGTCCGGCCGGGTCCACGGCCGGCACCGGAGGTAGGGGTCTACCCGCCCGTCGCGCCGCCGTTCGCCATCGACGAAGGCGCTCGACGGGTCATCGAGTGGCCACCGTCGACGAGTCGCCACGCACTGGTGACGTCGCTCCTCGCGGCCGAGGGTTCGACGATCATCGTCGTACCCGACCGATTCGAGGCCGGGCACTTGGTGCAGCAACTGCGGTCCGTTGGACGAGAGGTCATCGCGTTCCGAACCGACGACACCGACGCGATGCGGACGGGTGCTTGGGAGATGGCGCGACTGGGTGCCGGCGTCGTGGTGGGCGGCCGCGCGGCGGTGTTCGCACCCGTGCCCGACCTCACCGCGATGATCGTCCTCGACGACGCTGACCAGGCGCTCACCGACGAACGCGCCCCGACCTGGCACGCGCGGGACCTCGCGGCCCGGCGTGCGGCGAGAGCTGATGCACGGCTCGACATCGTCAGTCCGGCACCAACGGTCGAGGCCGTCGCGCTTGCCGGCGAACCGATCGTCGCGCCGCGCACCGTGACACGGGCAGGATGGCCACGGGTCGACATCGTCGACCGTCGCGACGACCCGCCAGGTCTGGGGCTCCTCTCTGGCGCGTTGGCGCCCGCGCTCCACCGCGCACTCGATGGCGGGACGCAAGCGGTCTGCGTGCTGAACCGGCGCGGCCGGGCGCACCTCCTGATCTGTCGTAGCTGCGGTGAACCTGCCCGTTGCGAGCGTTGCGACGCGACGGTGACCGAGGTCGAGGATGGGTTGCGATGCGCCCGTTGCGAGACCGTCGGCGAGTCGCGTTGTCGTCACTGCGGGTCGGCGCGCTTCCGGGGGACCCGACCGGGGGTCGTGCGGTTGCGCGACGATCTCGCGGGATTGGTTCCACGCCACCGGGTGCTCGCGGTCGACGCGGCGAGCACCGCGGTCCCGGCGTTCGACGTCGCCGTGGGCACCGAAGCCGTGCTGCACCGCGCCCGCGGTGATGGACACCGGGTCGGTCTCGTCGCGTTCCTGGATTTCGATCAGGAGCTGCTCGCACCCCGTCACCGGGCGGCCGAGCAGGCCATGTGGCTCCTCGTGCGGGCGGCTCGGCTCGTCGAGCCCGAGGGCGTGATCTTGGTGCAGACGAGGGTCCCCGAGCACGAGGTGCTGCGGGCCGCCCGCGACGCGAACCCGTCGATGGCGCGGGTGGTGGAGACGGCGCGTCGTGGAGACCTCGGCTTCCCACCGTTCGGCGGCCTTGCCGAGCTCCGTGGTGCTCCGGAAGCGGTGGCCGCGGCCTGCGAAG
>JANOWV010000290.1:0-9977 GCA_031418075.1 Actinomycetes bacterium | reverse complement strand
AAACGTCTCGCGCGCCGCGCTGCAACCGACGGCGTCGATTGCTGCGAATGCTGCAGGAGCCTGCAAGCGGAGAGCAGCGCACGCGGCGACGAGCGACTCCCACCAGGACTCGGGGTCCTGCTCCGCCCAACCAGGCTGGGGATGGCTCGTCGCGAGTGGTGCCCGCGCGATGGCGACGAGCGTCGACCCGTCCCACAGCGCGGTCTTCGTCGCGCTGGTCCCGAGGTCGACGGTGAGGACGCTCACACGCCGGCGAGCCCTTGCAACACTTTCGCGAGGGATGAGAAGTCCTCGCGTCCGTACCCCGCCTCGCTCGCGGCTCCGAGCACCTGGCGCACGATGCCCGACGTGAACAGGGGAGTCTTCGCTTTCGACGCGTACGCGATGGCGAGGTCGAGGTCCTTGGCCATGAGATCGGTCATGAACCCCGGTGCCCAGCCGTTTGACGCCGGGCTCTCGGGCACCACGCCGGGCGCGGGAAAACGCGTGCGCACCGCCACGCAATCGCCGGTGGCGTGGGTCATGACCTCGAACAGCCGGTGCAGGTCGACGCCGGCCTTCGTGGCCATCACGGTCGCCTCGGCGGTCGCGAGCATCTGCGCCGCGTAGATGAGGTTGTTGCAGAGCTTCACCACCTGACCCATGCCGGGACCACCGACGTGCACGATCAGGCCGGCGAACGGATCGAGCGCGGGACGGGCATCGTCGAGGACGGCTTCGTCGCCACCGACCATCAGCGTGAGTGTGCCCTTCTGCGCGCCTGCGGTGCCACCGGAGAGCGGGGCCTCGAGGTAACGCGCACCGGCCGCGGTGACGCGCTCGTGCTGGGCCCGCTCGACCTCGGGGTCGATGGTGGACGTGTCGACGACGATCGTGCCCGGGGACAACATGGGCAGCGCCCCGTCGATGACCTCTTCCACCTCGGGGGAGTTCGGGACGCAGAGGAGCATCACCTCGCTGGCCGCCGCGACCGCCGCAGGTCCGTCGCCTTCCGAGGCTCCGAAGGCGACCGCGGCCTCGATCGGGCCGCGACTGCGCGATGCCACGGTGACCTCGTGCCCGGCCTCGACGAGGTGACGGGTCATCGGCAGCCCCATCGCTCCCAGGCCCACGAATCCGATGCGCATCGTTCCCCCTGTCGATCCATGTTGTTGGTCGGATGATCGTCCGGTTCCGCGCCGATCGCTTCGGCGTTTTGACGGTACCAGTCACTCTCCGTAAGGGTGACCGGCGAATGGCCGGGGGGGGAACCGAGGCAGGCGGGGGGAGCCTGGACGCGGCACCGGGCTCCGGCGCGGGGGAACCGCTCCTCTCGTTCGCCGTTCCCGATGATCTTCTGCGCGAGGCGATCGCCGCGAGCAACGCGCAGGAAGCGGTCGCCGATCTCCAGATGATGCCGGGGGTCGGGGAAGGCAAGCCACCACCGATCCTCGGCATCTTCCGCAAGTACGGCTACGCGCCGGTGGCGTACATGACGCTGGCGGCGCTTGTTGTCGCGACGCTCGACAGTGGCCTCGGGGTCCTCGCACCCGACATCCAACGCTCGTTCCACATCAACGACGCCGAGCTCGGTGCCGCGGTGTTCGCGGCGTCCGCCGCCCAGATCGGGATCGGCCTCCCGGTTGCGCTCGCGAGCGACCGGGGAAGCCGGGTGAAGGTCGCCGCCTGGTGCCTGCTCGTCTACGCGATCGTCGTGCCGCTCCAGGGCGCGGTGTTCAGCATCTGGCCGTTCGTGTTCCTCGGCATCCTCTCCGCGATCGGCAAGGCCCCGAACCAGACGACGCACCTGTCGTACCTCTCGGACTGGTATCCGCCCGAAGCGAGAGCGCGCGTCGCGGCGTACCAACGCGGCCACGAACCGGTGGCCCGCACGCTCGGAGTCGCCCTCGTCGGTGGAGTCGCCGCCGCGACCGGTTCGTGGCGCTGGGCGATGCTGCTCGCCCTGATCGGCGTCCCCGTGGCATACCTCATCACACGGTTGCGCGAACCGGCGCGGGGCGAGCACGAGTCGGCGCACATCCTTTCGCAGTCGGGACTTGCAGGGGAGGAGGCCACCGAGGGGACGCCTCGCGTCCTGCTCGGCTCCGCGATGCAACGACTGCTCAAGATCCGCAGCCTCTACTTCCAGCTCATGGCGGTCGCGGTGCTCGGGTTCGTGGGTCTCGGCATCCCGCTCTTCGGGTCGCTGTACCTCGACCGGGAGTGGCACCTCGACACCGGTGAGCGCACGACCGTGTACTTCATCATCGGCTTGTCGGCGTTCCTCATCATCCCGGTGGCCGGGTTCGTCGGTGACCGGATGTTCCGGCGCCGCCCCGAGTCGGTGCTCTACCTCGGCGGGGCGTGTCTCGTCGCGTTCGGCGTGCTGTTCGTCGGTGCGCTCTACGCACCAGAGCTCTGGATGGTGGTGACCGGCTGGTTCCTCGCCGAGTGCGCCCTCGCGCCGCTCGGCACCGCGATCTTCCAGACCGTCACCGCGACCGCACCGGCCGAGATGCGCACGCTCTCCCTCGCGCTCTTCGGCGTGTACGGCCTGGTGATTGGTGGCTTCGCCGGCGCAGTGGTGCTCGGGGCGATCAGTGGCGCGGCCGGCTATCACGACGGTCCCCGGATCGCGCTCACCACGATGGCGCCGGTCTGCGCGCTCGGTGGGCTCCTCCTCGCACTCGGCGCGCGCTGGGTGCGACGCGACATCACCCTCGTGATCGAGGACGTGCTCGAGCGGTACCAGGAGCAGCAACGGCGACGGACCGGCGCCGCGATCCCTGCGTTGCAGATCCACAACCTCGACTTCGCGTACGGGACCCAGCAGGTGCTCTTCGACATCGACCTCGAGGTGGCCGAGGGCGAGATCGCGGCGCTGCTCGGCACGAACGGCGCGGGGAAGAGCACGTTGCTGCGCGCGGTCGCCGGACTCGACCACCCCAACCGCGGCGCCATCCGGCTCTTCGGGACGACGTCGACGTGGCTCGAGGCCGAGCAGGTGATCCAGCTCGGTGCGGGGCTGCTCGTGGGCGGACGGATGACGTTCCCGTCGCTGTCGGTCGCCGAGAACCTCCGCCTCGCCGGCTACTCGTTCCGGAACGAACGCGCCCGAGCGTCGGCCGCGATCGATGAGGCGCTCGCGGCCTTCCCGGCGTTGGAGGCGCGGCTCGACGCGCCGGCCGGGACGCTGTCAGGTGGGGAGCAACAGATGCTCGCGCTCGCGCGCGTCCTGCTCACGCGGCCGCGCCTGCTCATGATCGACGAGCTCACCCTCGGGCTGGCGCCGAAGACGGTCGAGGATCTGATCGCGATCGTCCGCCGGGTCAATGCCCACGGCACGACGGTCCTGCTCGTGGAGCAGAGCCTCAACCTCGCGCTGTCGATCGCGTCGCACTCGTTCTTCCTCGAGCGGGGTGAGATCCGCTTCGACGGGCCGACCGCCGAGCTCGCGACCCGCGATGACCTGCTGCGGCCGGTGTTCCTCACCGGAACTCCCTGATGCAGATCACGCTCTTCAGCGTGGCCCAGGGTCTGGTCGCCGGACTGCTCTACGGGCTGCTGGCACTTGGGCTCGTCCTCCTCTACCGCACCAGCCGGGTGCTCAACTTCGCGCACGGCCAGCTCGGCGTCGTCGCGGCGGTGTTCCTCCTCAAGCTCACCAACGACCTCGGGATCTTCTACTACCCGTCCCTGTTCGTCGTCCTCGCGCTGGGCGCTGCGATGGGAGCGTTGTCGGAGCTGCTCCTGCGGCGCCTGTTCACACGGCCGCGGGTGCTCGTGATGGTGGCGACGATCGGCCTGTCGCAGGTGCTCTACCTGCTCACGGTGCTCCCGTTCGTGGCGCCGAAGGATCTGTTCGTCCCGTACCCGACTCCGTTCGACCTCCAGATCCACATCGGTGGCGGCATCCTGCAGCCGGGCGACGTGACGATCCTGATCGTGGCGCCACTCGTCGCAGCCGCGCTCGCAGCGTTCCTCCGGTTCACGCCGTGGGGGCTCGGGATGCGGGCGATGGCCGAGAACTCCGACTCGGCCCGGCTCTCGGGCGTATGGGTGAAGCGCATGTCGACGCTCGCGTGGGCGATCGCCGGCGGGCTCTCGGCGATCACCGCGGTGCTCGAGGCCCCGGGGCAGGCCAGTGCGCTCAAGGAGGCGCTGCCACCGGGGCTGCTGCTCCGCGCGCTCGCGGCCGCGCTCATCGCCGCGATGACGAGCCTCACGGTCGCGTTCGTCGCCGGGATCGCCATCGGGATCGTCGAGCAGGTGCTGAGCTTCAACCTCGTCGGCGATGTGGACAAGACCGCCAAGATCACGCTCTGGCTCTTCGCGCTGATCCTCGTGGTGCTCCTCGTGCGGGTGACCCGGCTCCGTCGCGACGCGCGCACCGAGGAGCGATCGACTTGGGCACTCGGCGGCGAGTCGGCGCGCGCCGTGATGGACCGCACGCGCGCGTGGGTGGGGCGCACCGGGGTCGCGACCGCGATTCTCGTCGCTGCGCTGCTCCCGCTGTTGGTGTCACCCGGACGTTCGTTCCTCCTGGCGCGCGTCTGCATCTTCGCGGTCATCGCGCTCTCCCTCACGGTGCTGACGGGCTGGGCCGGGCAGGTGTCGCTCGGTCAGTTCGGGCTCGTGGCCGTCGGCGCGGTGATGGCGGCACGCCTGGGTGATTGGAACCTCCTCGTGCTGCTCCCGGCCGCCGGGTTGGTGACCGCGGTCGTGGCGGTGATCGTTGGGCTCCCCGCGCTGCGCATCCGGGGGCTGTACCTCGCGGTGACGACCCTCGGCTTCGCGCTGTTCATGCAGGTCTCGGTGCTCGCGACCCCGTGCTGGAAGGCACCGATCGTCGGCACCCGGGTGTGCACCGGCCTCCCCGATCGGGCGTCGACGCTCCTCACCCGCCCGACCGTGCTCGGCTGGGATCTCACCGCGGACCGCGACTTCGCCTGGTTCGCGCTCATCGTGCTGCTGATCGCGGTCGTCGTGACCCGGACGTGGCGCGACCGGGGGATCGCCCGGCGGCTGATCGCGGTGCGCGACAACGAGGCCGGCGCCGGGGCGATGGGGATCTCGGTGGTGCGGACGAAGCTGCTCGCGTTCGCGCTCTCGGGATTCATGGCGGGGGTCGCCGGCGTACTGCTCGCCTTCGCGCTCGAACGCATCAAGCCGGGTGACTTCGGAGTCACCGACTCGGTGCTCGTGCTGTCGATGGTCGTGATCGGCGGGTTGGGATCGGTCCCCGGCGCGCTTCTCGGTGCGCTGTATCTCGTGGGGTTACCCGCCGTGCTCGGCTCGACCTCGACGGTGCAGTTCATCACCAGTGGCTTCGGTGTCCTCGCGTTCCTCCTCTATCTTCCGGGAGGTCTCGGCGAGCTGGCGCGGCGCGCCGGCGACGGGGTGGCTCAGCTCCTCGACCGTCGGCACCCGGACGATGAGCAACTGGGCGGCGAGCAACTGGGCGACGAGCAGGCGGACAACGAGCCTCCCGAGCCCAGCCTCTCGGCGGTGACGTCGTGAAGCCGGCCGCACTCGAGCTGCGCGATGTCGCAGTGTGGTTCGGCGGCGTGCACGCGGTCGATGGTGTGTCGCTCACGGTCGAGCCCGGAACCGTGGTCGGGCTCATCGGGCCGAATGGATCGGGGAAGACCACGCTGCTCGACGCGATCTCCGGCGTCACCAGGTGCACGTCCGGGAACGTGCTTCTCGACGGCGAGGACCTCGTCGACCACCTCTCCGAGGATCGAGCCGGGCTCGGACTAGTGCGCTCGTTCCAGGACTGTCGGCTCTTTCCTGAGCTCTCGGTCGAGGAAGTGCTGCTCGTGTCGGAAGACGCACGCAAGCGCGCGGGTGTGCTCTCGACGACCTTCCACCTCCCGTGGGCGCGTCGCGCCGAGCGGGCCAAGCGGGCCGCGGTTGGCGAAGCGATCGATGCATTCGGGCTGGGGCGCTTCCGCGGGCACCGCGTATCGGAGCTGTCGACCGGGACGCGTCGCGTCGTCGACCTCGCGGCGATCGTGCTCGCCGACCCACGGCTGCTGCTGCTCGACGAACCGACCGCGGGGATCGCCCAACGTGAGGCGGAGGCCTTCATCCCGCTCCTCGAGCGGATCCACGCCGTGACCGAGGCGACGATCGTGCTGGTCGAGCACGACGTGCCGCTCGTCTTCTCGTTGTGCTCGCAGGTCGTGGTCATGGAGACCGGCCGGATCGCGAGCGCGGGTCCACCGGACATCGTCCGTGCCGATCCGGCCGCACTGGCCGCCTACCTGGGCGCCAGTCCCGAGGCACTCGCGCGAAGTGGCAGGCTGGACCCACCGAGCCATGAGGACCGGGGGGATCGCACGTGGGACTGAAGCTACGGCGTCTGTGGCGCCAGCTTGGCGAGCGGGGCGCGTGGGCCCAGGGCGTCGCCATTCTCGTGGTCGTCGCGTTGGTCGGTGGCGTCGCGGTCGCCGCGATCGCAGCGTCCGGGGGAGGTGGTGGCAGCGGGGGTGGTAGCGCGGTCCCGGTACGACGGACCGGCCCGGTTCCCGCGAGCACCGACGGGGTCACCGACACCGCGGTCACGGTGGTGTTCCCGGTCATTGATCTGAGCGCGGCGGGACAGGCCGTCGGGCTCCAGGGGCTGTCCGACGAGAAGGACGCACCGGGGATCCGGACCTACGTCAATCAGCTGAACGACGCGGGTGGCATCCAGGGGCGGATGATCGATGCCCGGATCGAGAAGTTCAACCCGCTCGACCCCGCCGAGATGCGCGCCAAGTGCAAGGACTGGACGACGAGCGGTGAGGTGTTCGCCGTCGTCGACACCGGCAAGTGGTACGACGACCAGCAGCTGTGCATCACCGAGGAGGGTGGCCTGCCGCTCATCAGCTCGTGGACGACGATCACCGACTGGACCGAGCGCGGCGCGCCGTACTTGTGGTGGACGGGTCCCGACCAGGCCGACGTGCTGCGCAACCTCGTGCCGTGGGGGATCGACCACGACCTGCTCGGGCCCGACAAGAAGTTCGCGATCATTGCCGGCGACCGGGCGGGGGATGCCCTTGCAGTGAAGAAGTACCTGCTGCCCGCGCTGAAGAAAGCCGGCCTGAAGCCGACACTCGTCGACACGATCACGGCGAACCTCGAGGACCCGTCGACCGCGCGGAGTCAGGCGCAGAGCGCGGTGAACCGGTTGGTCGACGAGGGCGTCCAGACAGTGATCCCGCTGCTCCCGGTCAACTCGTTCCAGCTGTACCTCGCCGCGTCGAAGGCGCAGAAGTACGCGCCGAAGCTCGTGCTCTCGGACTACGAGTCGACGATCACGAACGCGCTCGGGCTCGCCGAGTTCATCTTTCCCGACCAGCTGAGCGGCCAGCTCGGTCCAACGGTGTACACGCTCAGCTCCGAGGACGACGACCGTCCGGCGAACGGGCTCAGCGGCACTGGGTACACGCCGGAGGCGAAGGCCTGCTGGGAGACGTGGAACATCGGTCGCACGAAGGTTGACTACATCGAGGCCCAAGGACCGACGATGCGGTGGTGCGACGCGGTGAAGGTGCTCACGACCGCACTCGACCTTGCCGGTCCGAACCTGAACCGCCGCACGTTCATCGACGCGCTCGGTCGCATCGAGGACCTCCCGACCGCGCTGACCCCGACGCTGACGTTCGGTCCTGACGACCATGCCGGGCCGAACCAGTACCGGACCGTCAGTCCAACCCGCAACGGCACGACGGCCGAGACGAACGTCTGCCCGCCCCGTCGACCGACGGCCGACGATGACAACCCGCTCCACGGGTCGTGTTGGATCCTGATCGAGGACTGGAAGCCCCTGGAGACCGGGTGACCGACACCGCGCTGTTCGTCACGCAGGTCGCGCCCTACGTCGACGGGCCGGCCGGGGTGCACGGTGTCCTCGACCAGGCCGCCGTGGGGATCGCGCAGGTCGCGGAGATGCACGGGCTCATGGCGCAACGGGTCGACGACGTGCGTGCGCTTCCTGAAGACGCCCTCGACCGGACGCGTGTGCTCGCGCTGTTCACGATCGGGGAGACGCCCTGGAGCGCGAGCCAGCGGTCGAGCATCCTCCGGCTGCTGCGCGCCGGGGATCTGTCGGTCCTTGCGATCCACTCGGCGACCGACTCCTGCTACGGCTGGGATGATTACGGCCGCATCGTCGGTGCCCGCTTCGACGGGCATCCGTGGACCGAGACCGTCGACCTCGAAGTTGTCGAGGCGACGCACCCGGCGACGCAGCACCTCGGCGCGTCATGGCGGTGGCACGACGAGGTGTACCAGTTCCGCGACCTGCGACCGGATGCTCGGGTCCTCCTGCGCGTCCCCGAGGGCGTGCTCGACCCCGAGACGCCCGGCGCGTCGTCACCGTCGTTCGGCTACCCCCTCGCCTGGTGCTTCACGGAAGGGGAGGGGCGCGTCGCCTCCACCAGCCTGGGGCACTTCCCTGGTGCGTGGGAACACCCGGCGTACTTGCAACACCTTTCCGGTTCGCTCGCGTGGGCACTCGGCGCGGGTGACTGATCGCGACGATGGCGCGCGTCCGCAACTTCTCTCCCTGGGCGTCGTGGATGCTCGGGCTTGCCGCGACACGTGAACGCAGCCCGGTCCCGGCGACCGCAGCCGAGATCGCCGAGTGGCGCGACCGTGGTCGCGCGAGGCTCGAGCGGCTCCTCGGAGAGATGCCCGAGCCGGTGCCGCTCGACGTCGAGGTGCGCGACGAGACGGACTGCGGTTCGTACGTCCGTCAGTCGATCGTCTTCGACTCCGAGGCCACGATGTCGGTCCCGGCGTACCTCCTGGTCCCGCACGAGCGCACGGCGCCCGGGCCGGCGGTCCTCGCGCAGCACGGCCACGGCCCGGGGAAGTCGGAGGTATGCGGGCTCGACGACCCCGACAGTCGCGCCGCGATCGAGGAGCATCACGGCGACTACGGCCACCGCCTCGCCGAAGCGGGCTACGTCGTGCTGGCACCCGACCTGCGCTGCTTCGGCGAACGCCGGGACTGGAACCCGCCCGACAAGTACGGCTGCGACGTGAACCTCGTCCATGCGGTCGCCGCGGGGACGAACCCGCTGGCCCAGAACCTCTGGGACCTGGCCCGCGCGCTCGACGTGCTCGAGGCGCATCCGGTCGTCGACGCCGCGCGCATCGGCATGGTCGGCCTGTCGTACGGCGCGACCATGACGTTGTTCCTCGCGGCGTGGGACGAGCGGATCGCCGCGGCGGTCGTGAGCGGGTACTTCAACACCTGGCAGGACTGCCACGAGGTGCCCTGGAACCTCTGCGGATCACAGGTGCTGCCGGGGATGCTGCACGAGCTGAGCCATGTCGGGCTCGGCGGCCTCCTCGCACCGCGGCCGCTGCTCGTCGAGACTGGCACCGAGGACCTCATCTTTCCTGAGCGCGGCGCCCGGCAGGCGGTCGGGGAGCTCGCGGCGGTGTACGAGGCGCTCGGCGTGGCCGACCGGCTCGAGCACGACGTGTTCGAGGGCGGCCATCAGTGGCATGGCGCCCGGGTGCCGGACTTCCTCGGGCGCCACCTGGGCCGCCCCGACCCGCCCCGACCCGGGCTGACCCGGGTGGCGAACGCGTAGGGTCGGGGAGTGTTCGACGCACGCGTGACCGAGCTCGGCCTTGTCCTGCCTGGCCCCTTCCCCCCGCACGATCCCCTCGATCCGGTGGTGGTTCACGGCGGGACGGCCCGGACGTCGGGCTGCCTCCCCCGCAACCTCGACGGCGAGCTCCACGCGACCGGGCTCCTCGGTCGTGAGGTGTCGCCCGAGGTCGGGGCGGAGTGCGCCGCGTGGTGCGCGCTCAACGCGCTGTCCCTCCTGCGCGCCGAGCTCGGCTCGCTCGACGCGATCGAGCGCGTGCTCACGGTGCAGGGCTTCGTCGCCTGTACGGGCGACTTCATCGGCCAACCGGGGGTCGTTGACGGGGCCAGCTTGGTGCTGCACGACGTGTTCGGTGATGCGGGACGCCATACGCGCTCG
>JANOWV010000289.1:0-7184 GCA_031418075.1 Actinomycetes bacterium | reverse complement strand
ATCGCGTTCGCGGTGCGCTCGTGGCTCTTCGCCGCGAGCTCGTCCTGGGCCTTACGCGCGATCTCGCGCTCGTTGGCGTAGCGCTGCGTTCCAGTTCCCATGTGCTCCATGTCGAACGCGCACCACAGTCCGTCGTGGATCAGCGAGTCGGTGACCTCGGAGTGCCCCATGCGGAGTCCGGCGCGTGCTCCGGCCAAGAGGTACGGCGCGGCAGTCATCGACTCCATGCCACCCGCGACCACGACCTCGGCGTCGCCGGACTGGATCATCTGGTCGGCGAGGTAGATCGCGTTGATGCCCGAGAGGCACACCTTGTTCACCGTGAGTGCGGGGACGCTCATCGGGATCCCGGCCTTCGCGGCCGCTTGGCGCGCGGTGATCTGTCCCTGTCCGGCCTGGAGGACATGGCCCATGATCACGTAGTCGACCTGCTCCGGACCGACGTTCCCGCGCTCGAGCGCGCCCTGGATCGCGGCACCGCCGAGGTCCATCGCGCTGAGCGACGCGAACATCCCCGAGAGCTTGCCGATCGGGGTACGGGCCGTCGAGACGATCACTGATCCGGACATATGGGTGCGCTCCCTGTGCTCTTGTCCACCTCGCTGTGACTCGGGATGGTAGCGAAGGTCGGTGCGGAAGTCGCCAGCCGAGCGACGTCGCCGGGGTCGCTCTAGGGTCGCGGGATCCGCACGCCGACACAGGAGCCGGGACGATGATCGTGATCGCGGGAACCGCGCGGGTGCAGGAAGCGCAACGGGAGACCGCGATCGAGGCGGCGCGGGTCATGGTGGCGGCGAGCCGAGCAGAGCAGGGGTGTCGCCAGTACCGGTTCTCGGTCGATCTCGACGACGCGAACGTCGTCCACGTGTTCGAGGAGTGGGATTCTGCCGAGGCCCTCGAGGTGCACTTCGCCACTCCGCACATGGCCGAGTTCCAGGCTTCGCTCGGGGCCACACTCGACGGGGCGCCCGAGATCACGCGTTTCGAAGTGACCGTCGCCGGCCCACTGTTCGACTGACACCTGTTCGTCTGACACCGGTTCGGCTGAGCCGGCTGCAAGGGTCGTCGGCGCCCCGCCTAACCTCGTCGCCCATGAGCACTGAGATGGAAGCGATCAGGGCGGCGATCCTCAGCGGGGCCCCGGGCGAGGACCTCGCGGGGCTGGCCCTTCCGGCAACGTTCCGCGGCGCGCTCGTGCGCGCCGACGAGCAGGACATGTTCGAGGGCGTCGCGTCGGAAGAAAAGGACCCGCGCCAGTCGGTGCACGTCGAGGATGTCGAGCTCCCCGAGCTCGCACCCGACGAAGCCTTCGACGCGGTGATGGCGAGCTCGATCAACTACAACACGGTGTGGAGCTCGATCTTCGAGCCAGTGTCGACGTTTGGCTTCTTGAAGCGCCTCGGCAAGGAGAGCGTCTGGGGTGCACGCCACGACCAGCCGTTCCACGTGATGGGGAGTGACGCGGCCGGCGTCGTGCTCCGGGTCGGTTCGGCCGTGCGCAACTGGAAGCCGGGCGATGCGGTCACGGTGCACTGCAACTCTGTCGACGACCAGGACCCCACCGCCCACGACGACTCGATGATGGCGGTGAACCAGCGGATCTGGGGCTACGAGACCAACTACGGCGGGCTCGCCGAGATCAGCGTGGTGAAGGCGAACCAGCTCATGCCGAAGCCCGCGCACCTCACCTGGGAGGAGGCTGCGGTCAGCGCGCTCACGAACTCGACGAGCTACCGCATGATCGTGAGTCCGAACGGCTCGCAGATGACGCAAGGTCAGACCGTGCTCATCTGGGGCGCGAGTGGCGGCATCGGCGCCTATGCAGTGCAGTACGTGCTCAACGGCGGCGGGACGCCGGTGGGGGTCGTCTCGTCACCCGAGCGCGCCGCGCTGCTCCACGAGATGGGTTGCGAGCACGTCATCGACCGCAAGGCGGAGGGGTACAAGTTCTGGTCCGACGACCACACCCAGGACCCGGCCGAGTGGCGGCGCTTCGGCAAGAAGATCCGCGAGCTCACCGGGAAGGACCCGGACATCGTCTTCGAGCACCCGGGACGCCAGACGATGGGCGCGTCGGTGTTCGTAGCGAAGCGCGGCGGGATGATCATCACCTGCGCCGCAACGAGCGGGTTCATGATCGAGTACGACAACCGCTACCTGTGGATGAACCTGAAGACGCTCAAGGGCTGCCACTTCGCGAACTACCGCGAGGCGTACGAGGCGAACCGGCTCATCTGTGAGGGCAAGGTGCACCCGACCTTGTCGCAGGTGTTCACGCTCGACGAGACGGGCGAGGCCGCCCTCCAGGTCCACCACAACGTGCACGAGGGCAAGATCGCGATCCTCGCGCTCGCTCCCGAAGAAGGGCTCGGCGTCACGGACCCGGAGATGCGCGAGCGACTCCTGCCCGAGATCACCCGGTTCCGCCGGCACGGAGGCTGATCATGAGCACCCTCACGGAGATCGACCACGTCGCCATCGCGGTGCGCGACCTCGAAGCGGCGATCGCGTACTACCGCGACACCTTCGGGTGCGACGTCGAGCACCGAGAGACGATCGAGTCCGACGGGGTCGAGGAGGCGCTGCTCAAGGTCGCCGACTCCTACGTCCAGCTGCTCACACCGATCAGCGATGCGTCCCCGGTCGCGAAGTTTCTCGAGAAGAAGGGTGAGGGCATCCATCACGTCGGGTACCGCGTCGATGACTGCGCCGCCGCGCTCGCCCAGGTGAAGGCGCAAGGCCACCGCGTCATCGACGACGCGCCCCGCCCCGGCAGCCGGGGTACGACGGTCGCGTTCGTCCACCCCAAGACCGCGTTCGGCACGCTCATCGAGCTCGTCCAGGAGTAGGGCGGGCCCGGGCCGCGCCACACGTCGCCGGACCGGGCGAGCAGGGCGACCACTACGCTCATGCGCCATGACGGTCGAGGACACCTCAGTCAGCGAATCGGAGCTCCAGGCGCAGGCCGAAGCCGAGGCGTTGCACGGCGACGACGGAGCCGGGACCCCGATCGCGCCGGTGCCCCACCCCATCGAGGAGCGGCTCACGCAGCTCGCGGAGCTCCGTGAGCAGGCGCTCCACGCAGGGAGCGACGCGGCGGTCAAGCGTCAGCACGACCGCGGCAAGCTCACCGCACGGGAGCGCCTCGAACGCCTTCTCGACCCCGGCTCGTTCGTCGAGCTCGACATGCTGGCCCGCCACCGGGCGCACGGATTCGGGATCGAGAACTCCCGACCGCTGACTGACGGGGTGGTCACCGGCTGGGGCATGATCGACGGCCGGAAGGTCTTCGTCTTCTCCCAGGACTTCACGGTGTTCGGCGGTGCCCTCGGCGAGGTGTTCGCCGAGAAGATCCACAAGGTGATGGATCTCGCGGAGTCCGTCGGCGCACCGATGATCGGGCTCAACGATGGTGCCGGTGCCCGCATCCAGGAAGGTGTCGTCAGCCTCGACGCGTACGGCGGCATCTTCCATCGCAACGTCAAGGCGTCGGGTGTGATCCCGCAGATCAGCGTGATCATGGGTCCATGTGCCGGCGGTGCGGTGTACTCGCCCGCCATGACCGACTTCGTGTTCATGGTCAAGGGCACGTCGCACATGTTCATCACCGGCCCCGACGTCGTGAAGACCGTCACCGGCGAAGACGTCACCCAGGAGGAGCTCGGCGGCGCGATGACGCATGCGTCCAAGTCGGGGGTCGCCGGCTTCGTCGCCGACGACGAGGAGTCCTGCATCGAGTCGGTTCGATACCTCTTGTCGTTCCTCCCGCAGAACAACCTCGAGGACCCGCCGTTCTTCGAGCCGGAGGACGATCCCGACCGACGCTGCGACGACATCATCTCGCTCATCCCCGACGCCCCGAACAAGCCCTACGACATCAAGGCGGTCATCAACCAGGTCGTCGACGACGGTGACTTCTTCGAAGTGCACCAGTTCTGGGCGATGAACATCGTCTGTGGGTTCGCCCGACTCGGCGGCCACGCGGTGGGGATCGTCGGGAACCAACCCGCGAACCTCGCGGGGACGCTCGACATCGATGCATCCGAGAAGGCCGCCCGGTTCGTGCGCACGTGCGACGCGTTCAACATCCCGCTCGTCACGTTCGTCGACGTTCCCGGGTTCCTCCCGGGAACCGACCAGGAGTACGGGGGGATCATCCGCCACGGGGCCAAGCTCCTGTACGCGTACTGCGAGGCGACGGTGCCGCGGATCCAGATCATCACCCGCAAGGCCTACGGCGGCGCCTATGTCGTCATGAACTCCAAGTCGATCGGCGCCGACCTCGCGTTCGCGTGGCCGTCGGCCGAGGTCGCGGTCATGGGGCCACAGGGAGCAGTGAACATCATCTTCCGCAAGGAGCTGGATGCGGCTCCGGATGCAGAGGTCAAGCGGACCGAGCTCATCGAGGAGTACACCGAGCGGTTCGCGAACCCGTACATCGCCGCAGAGCGGGGCTACGTCGACGACGTCATCGACCCACGCGACACGCGTCGGGTCCTGATCCGGTCGCTCGAGATGCTCCGCACGAAGCGCGAGCAGACGCCGTCGCGTAAGCACGGCAACGTCCCACTGTGAGCCCCGCCGCCCGAGCCCGAATCGGCGGGGTCACTCCGCCGGCCCCTCCCGACGTCGTCGCGGCGATCGTCGCGGCGATCAGCGAGCTCACCCGCCAGTCCGTGGTCGCCGAGGACGCGGCGCAGGGTTTCGAGTCGGAGTGGGTGCGGGCATCGCGCCTGGCCGCACGCCGCGCTGGACTGCAGCGCGGCTCGTGGCGCCTCGCGCCGCGCGTGGGTCCCCGGCGCGGGCCGTAGTTCCTGCACCGATGGCCATCGCCCAGCACGCCGAGCTGACGAGCGTCGGTCCCGACGAGATCGTCGTGACGTTCTCGACCGATGGTGATGACCCTGTCGTGACCCGGATCGGGTCGGCAGAGCTCACGACCCGCGGCCCGGTGCACGTCGTGCGCGCCACCGGTCTCGAGCCGTCCACCGAGCACAGCATCGAGGTCGAGGGCACGCCGCCCGGGAAATGGCTCCCGGAGTCGGTGCGGACCTTGGACCTCCCGCCCGGGCGACTCATGGCAACGTTCGCGACTGCCAACGATGTGCACTTCGGCGAGATCCGTTGCGGCATCACCGGCTTCGCTGAGGTCGACGCGGCGGGACCCATCCTCATGGCCGAGGCGGGCGACGACCCCTATCCCGAGATCATGAACCGGGCCGTGGTTGCAGAGATCGCGGCACTCGGCCCCGACGCGGTCGTGGTGAAGGGCGATCTCACCGATCGGGGCTCCGAGGAGGAGTACGCCGCGTTCCTGGCCGCGTACGGCGTGCTCGGTGACCGCATGTTCCATGTCCGCGGCAACCACGACGCCATGATCGACCCGACGATGGCGCTCGAGGACGCGCCCTACACCGTCGACCTCGACGGGGTGACCCTCGCGGTGCTCGACACCGTCAACCCGGGGACGGACGCGGGCCGCCTCGATGCTGCGCAGGTCCGCTGGCTCGACGACCTCGCGACCGAGCGCAGTGGACCGGTCATCGTCCTCGGACACCACCACTGCTGGAACGTCGACGGTGGGAGGCGCGCGGGTGAGTACTTCGGGATCCAGCCCGACGACAGCGAAGCCCTCGTGGCTGTGTTCGCCCGTCACGACAACCTCGTGGCGTACAGCGCGGGCCATACGCACACGAACCGTGTGCGACGGTTCGCTGCGACCGGGCCGCGACCGTTCGGCGAGGTCGCCAGCACCAAGGAGTTCCCCGGGGCGTGGGCCGAGTACCGGGTCTACGAAGGCGGGTTCACCCAGGTGATGCGGCGCGTCGTCGAGGCGGAGGCGTTCGCCTGGGCGCAGAAGACACGGTCGTTGATCCAGGGCGCCTACACGGACCTGGTGCTCGGCGGGCTCGGTCACCGCTGCTTCACGCAGACGTTCTGAGGGTGGACGCACTCGCCGGGCTCCGGGTCGTGGACATGGCGCTCGTGATCGCGGGTCCCGGTACCGCGAAGTACCTCGCCGACTACGGCGCTGATGTGATCAAGGTCGAGCCACCTGCCGGTGACGGCACACGGAACCTCGGGTGGCGCGACCCACGCGACGGCGAGACCTTCATGTGGAAGGTGCTCGGTCGTGGCAAGCGCGCGGTCGTGCTCGACCTCAAGTCCGAGGCCGGCCTCAAGGCGATGCACCGGCTGGTGGCGGACGCCGACGTGCTGATCGAGAACCTCCGGCCCGGCGGGCTCGAGCGTCTCGGACTCGCGCCCGACGATCTCCTGCGCGCCAATCCCGGCCTGGTCATCGTGCGCGTCACGGGTTTCGGCCAGACCGGCCCCTACGCCGGTCGTCCCGGGTTCGCGACCCTTGCCGAGGCGATGGGCGGGTTCGCGGCGATCAACGGCGAACCCGACGGGGCTCCGCTCCTCCCCCCGATCGCCCTCACCGACGAGCTCGCGGCGATCGTCGGGGCCTTCGCGACGCTGGCCGCGATCCGCCACCGCGACCGGACGGGGGAGGGGCAGGTGGTCGACGTGAACCTGCTCGAGTCGATGCTCCAGGTCATGGGTCCGTTGCCCAGCGTTGCCGCAGAGCTCGGCGAGCTCCAGGCCCGCCTCGGATCGGGGATCCCCTACTCGGTGCCGCGCGGGACCTATCAGTGCTCCGACGGCGTGTGGGTCGCGGTCTCCACCTCGACCGAGTCGGTCGCTCGGCGGGTGCTCGACCTCTTGGGTATCGGCCACGACGAGCGCTTCACGTCCTTCGAAGGGCGCATCGCGCACCGCGCCGAGCTCGACGAGGTCTGTGCGAGCTGGATCGGCGCCCGCCCGTCGGCGCAGGTGCTGGCGGAGTTCGAGGCGGCCCAGGCCGCGATCGCCCCCGTGTACACGATGGCCGACGTGCTGGCCGACCCCCACGTGGCGGCGCGGGGCACGATGGTGGAGGTCGACGGCGTGCTGATGCAGGGGCCCGTCGCTCGACTCGAGCGCACTCCGGGGAAGGTTCGCCACGCCGGACGGCCGCTGGGCGCCGACACCGAAGCGGTGCTGGCCGAGCTCGACGAGCCGGGCGGACCCTGGGTCCCCCGAGACGACGGTTCGCCTGACCGGGGCCGGAGGACAGGGAGACGCAACGACGCGTCCCGAGGAGGAACGGCGTAGAGAAGAACCGGGGACGTCCCGCGCTG
>JANOWV010000288.1:0-11653 GCA_031418075.1 Actinomycetes bacterium | reverse complement strand
CTCACATCGATCCGCGGCTACGCCGAAGCGCTCGCCGACGGGACGCTCTCCACGGGCCCCGAGCAGACCCGAGCTGCCGAGGTGATCACGTCCGAGTCGCGACGCCTCGAGCGGCTCGTTGCGGATCTCCTCGATCTGGCCCGCCTCGACGCGCACGAGTTCTCGATGCGCCCGGTTCCGACCGACGCGATCGCGGTCGTTCGGGGTGTCGTCGATGGCCTCAGGCCAACCGCACTGCAGTGGGAAGTGCGGTTGGAGCTTGTCGGCAGTGCTGCCGCACCGGTGGAGGTCGACCCCGAACGGCTGGCCCAGATCGTCGCGAACCTCGTCGAGAACGCCCTCAAGCACGCCGCCACGCGCGTTCGCGCATCGGTGGAGATCGAGAATGGGACGTTGATCGTCCTCGTCGACGACGATGGACCGGGAATCGCCGAAGGCGAGCGCAGCCGAGTCTTCGACCGTCTCTACACCGCACGTGGCACACCCACCCGCAAGGTGGGCACCGGGATCGGCTTGGCGGTCGTCCGCGAGCTCACCCACGCGATGGGCGGACTGGTCTCGTGCGAGCCCCGCGAGCTCGACGGGACCCGCTTTGTGGTCAGGATCCCGGCAACGCCTGCAGTCGGGCCGGAAGCTCCCCGTCGGCCCACCGCAGACTGACCTCGGCGGGCGGTTCGACCTCGCGACGAACCATCGCGAGCGCGACGGAACGGTGCGCGTCGGGGAGCGCCGCAGCACTCGTGACGATCCCTCGGTCCTCGCCGTCGACGATGACCGCTGCACCGACGGGCGGGACGACCTCACCCTCGATGCGAAGCCCGCGGAGCAGGCGGTTCACGTGGCCGCGAGTGTCGATTCGGCACACGAGCTCCTGGCCGAGGAAGCAGCCCTTCGTGAACGAGACGCCGTCGCGCTCGAGGAAGGCTTCCTGCGGGATGGTTCGCTCGTCGACGTCGGCGCCGAGGCGGGGGACGCCCGCCTCGATCCGTGCCGCTTCGTACGCGCCCGGCGGATACGGCCCGACTCCGCCATGGAGGAGCTCGTTGCGGACGTCGTCGAGCACGTCGAGCGGACCGAGCACGTCGACGCCCGCCACGCCCGGCCACGCCGACCGCACGACCCGCAGGCCGCGGTCCGGCTCGTGTCCCCACGCCCGGTGCTCGTGGATGAGCTCGGGCACGTCGACGCCGGCCAGAGCCGCGACCCGGGCGCCGGCTTCGCGGCCGCGCACCTCGATCAGTCCCCACCGTCCGCTGCGGTCATCCAGCTCGACATCGACCCGGATCCGGTACCGCCCGAGGTCTTCTGCGAGCACCGACCCGTACCCGGGATCGCAGTCGAGCCACCACTCGTCGCCTACGCGCAACGCCCGGAAGGCGACCACGAGCTTGCCCTGGGGAGTGAGCAGCAGCGAGCGGGCCCCCTGACCGTCTCCGATCGCTTCGAGGTCCTGGGAGACGATGCTCTGCAAGTAGCTCGTGGCATCGGCGCCGGCCACGCGCACCATGCCCTGGTCGGGTCGAACCGCGAACTGTGTGGTCATCGCAACAGACGCTCCGTCATGTCCGAGAGAGTCGACGAGCGGCGGCGGCGGCCGAGAGCAGTGCCTTCGCCTTGTTGCGGCACTCGAGGGCCTCGTCCGCCGGATCCGAGTCGGCGACGATCCCGGCACCCGCCGAGACGCTCGCCTTCCCGTCCCGGAACACCATCGTGCGGATCGCGATTGCGGTGTCGAGGTTCCCCGAGAAGTCGAGGTACCCGACCACGCCCGCATAGGGTCCGCGCTTCACCGGCTCGAGCTCGTCGATGATCTCCATCGCGCGGACCTTCGGTGCTCCGCTGACCGTGCCCGCGGGGAAGGTCGCTCGCAAGACGTCGACCGCGCTGCATCCAGCCGCGAGATCGCCCGACGCCTGGCTCGTGAGGTGCATCACGTGCGAGTACCGCTCGAGACTCATCAGCTCGTCGACGCGCTCGGTCCCGAACTCCACCACACGGCCGATGTCGTTGCGGGCCAAGTCGACGAGCATGACGTGCTCGGCCCGTTCCTTCGGGTTCTCGGCGAGCTCCGCACCGAGGTGTCGGTCGTGCTCCTCCGTCCGACCGCGGAAGCGGGTACCCGCGATCGGTCGGGTGATGACCCGGCCGTCGAGCACCTGGACCATCGGTTCTGGTGACGATCCCACGAGCGTTGCCTCAGGGTGGCGCACGACGTACATGTACGGCGACGGGTTCACCTGCCGGAGCACGCGGTACACGTCGAACGGGTCGAGGTTCTCGCCGACGTCGAAGCGCTGTGCGAGCACTACCTGGAAGATGTCGCCGGCAAGGATGTGCTCACGGGCGGCGAGCACCGCATCCCGGTACATGGTGCCCTCCATCGACGACACGACCTCGGGGAGGTCCGATGCATCGTCGGCCGGCGGAGGCACCGGGTCGTACGCCAGCGGGCGAGCAAGCGCGGCGACCCGCTCTTCGAGCAGCGCGACCGCACGGTCGTAGGCGGCGTCGACTCGCGCCTCTGCCTCGCCGGGGCCGGAAGCCGCATCGTTCCCCGCGTCGTCGGCGACCGACGGGAAGTAGACGTTCTCGATGAGCGCCAGCCGCTGGCGGAAGTGGTCGAACGCGGTGACGTGCCCGGTGAGGGAGAGCACCGCGTCCGGGGTTCCGAGATCGTCGGTGGGTACGTTCGGCAGGTGCTCGATCTCGCGAACGACGTCGTACCCGAGATAGCCCACGACGCCGCCATGGAACGGAGGGAGCTCGGGGATGACCGGAGCGCGATGCAGGTCGAGCAACGCTTCGAGTGCAGCGAGTGCACCCGCATCGCGCGGCACTCCGGCTGGGAGCGCACCTTCGACATCGATGTGCCGGCCGCGCACCACGAGCGTGCACGACGGATCGCGCCCGAGGAACGAGAACCGACCCCAGCGCTCCGCATGCTCCACCGACTCGAGCAAGAACCCGGCGGCGCCGTCGGCATCCGCGCCGACGAGCTTCATGAAGGCCGAGACCGGAGTCTCGAGGTCGGCGAGCACCTCCCGCCACACGGGGACCACGGTGTGGTCCCGAGCGAGCGAACGGAACTCGTCACGACTCGGCCGGATCGGCGCCGCTCGGCTCACCGGGGCCCAGGTTCGGCGCCACTGCCGAAGGAGCGGAAGAAGCACGACCGCTCACCCGTGTGGCATGCGCCCCGCCCCTCCTGGTCGACGACGAGCAGCACGGTGTCACCGTCGCAGTCGTATGCGGCATCGATGAGCCACTGCCGATCGCCTGAAGTGTCGCCCTTGCGCCACAGCTCCTGGCGGCTCCGGCTCCAGAAGACGGTACGGCCCTCGGCCAACGTCCGGCGCAGAGCTTCCTCGTTCATCCAGGCCAACATCAGCACCTGACCCGTCGCCCGCTCCTGGACGATCGCCGGGACGAGCCCGTCGACGTCCCAACGGATCGCGGCAAGCTCCGCGGCCGTGACGTCGACCGGCGTGGCGGTGCGGGGGTTCGCATCGGCGGCCATGGGATCGCGATCGTACCCGTCGGGTTCCGTATCCGATCGGGAGTTCACCTCGGGCCGACCATTGCCCGCGTACCGCGCTCCGGGCGCGAGACTGCACGGCCATGCCTGATCTCCAGCCACCGCTGGCGCCCCGCCGCGAGACGATCCTCCGCGCGCACGGCGACGAGCGCGTCGACGACTGGTTCTGGTTGCGCGAACGTGAAGACCCCGAAGTGCTCACCTACCTCCGCGCCGAGAACGAATACGCCGCTGCCGGCCTTGCCCACACCGACGAGCTCCAGCGCGCGATCTTCGACGAGATCAAGTCCCGCGTGGTCGAGACCGACGCATCCGCACCGGTCCGGCGCGGGACCTACGAGTACTTCACCCGCACCATCGAGGGCCTCGAGTACGCGGTGCACTGCCGACGTCCGCTCGGCATCGCTGCTGCTCCAGATCCGCAGAGCCCGCCCGGCGCGGCGGAAGGCGAGCAGGTGCTGCTCGACGAGAACGCCCTCGCTTCGGGCTCGCCGTACTTCGCGCTACGAAACCTCGCCGTCTCCCCCAACGGCACGCTCCTCGCCTTCGCGGTCGATCTCGACGGCGGCGAGCGGGCAACGCTCCGATTCCGTGATCTGGCGCATGGTGTGGACCTGCCCGATGAGGTCACCGACACGTACTACGGCCTCGCGTGGGCGAACGACGAGGCAACTGTCTTGTACGTCCGTCCAGACGCGGCGATGCGACCGTCGCAAGTGTGGAGGCACACGCTGGGGACGCCGTCCGCCGACGATGTGCTCGTGTTCGAGGAGATTGACGAGCGATTCTCGGTCCACATCGGTCGGACCCGCACCGGTCGGTACCTGCTCATCGCAAGTCACTCGAAGGTCACGAGTGAGATCCTGCTCGTCGACGCGGATGCCCCTTCGGGCCCGTCGATCGTCGTAGCCCCACGTTCGACGGGCATCGAGTACCACGTCGAGCATCATCGCCAGGACGCGACGGGCGGCGACGTCCTGTACATCGTCACCAACCAGGGGGACGCCGAGAACTTCCGGCTCGCGAGCACGGACATCAGCGACATCAAGGCAGGTCGTGTCGGCTCCGACCACTGGCGCGACGTGCGCGCGCATCGCGCGGACGTTCGGCTCGAGGCTGTCGACGCTTTCGCCGACCATCTGGTGCTGTCCGAGCGGGCGGACGGGCTCGAGCAGCTCCGAGTCGTGCCCCTCGGCAGCGACCCCGAGCGCTTGCTCGAGATGCCCGACGAGGTCTACTCAGCGTGGCTCGGACCGAACCCCGAGTTCTCGACGACGACGCTACGCATCGGCTACACCTCGCTCGTCCAGCCCCGCACAGATTTCGACGTCGACCTCGTCGATGGCACCCGGACCGTCGTCAAGGTGCAGCCAGTCGCCGACTACGACCCCACCGACTACGAGACCCACCGATTCTGGGTCGATGCCCCCGACGGTGCTCGAATCCCGCTGTCCGTCGTGCATCGTCGTGGCTGCGACCAACCTTCGCCCGTGCTCCTCAACGGCTACGGCTCCTACGAGGTCTCGCTCGACCCGACGTTCTCGGTCGCGCGAGTCAGCCTGCTCGAACGAGGCATCACGTTCGCGATCGCGCACGTGCGCGGCGGCGGCGAGCTCGGACGCGCGTGGTACGAGCAGGGACGACTCGGCCACAAGCGGAACACGTTCACCGACTTCATCGCATGCGCCGACTACTTGGTGAACGAGGGGTTCACCACGCCCGACGTCCTCGCAGCAAGCGGCGGCAGCGCCGGCGGCCTGCTGATGGGAGCCGTCGCCAACCTCCGTCCCGAACTGTTCCGAGCGATCGTCGCCGAGGTGCCGTTCGTCGACTGCCTCACGACAATCCTCGATCCCTCGCTCCCCCTCACCATCACCGAGTGGGACGAGTGGGGCGATCCTGGGACCGACCCTGCGATGTACGCCTACATCAAGTCGTATGCGCCGTACGACAACGTGCAACCCCAGGACTATCCGGCCCTGTTCGTCACCGGCGGGCTCAACGACCCGCGGGTGCAGTACTGGGAACCGGCGAAGTGGGTGGCGAAGCTCCGAGCCACGGCCACCGGCACCCGACCGATCTTCCTCAAGACCGAGCTCGACGCCGGCCACCACGGTCCGAGCGGACGATACGGCGCGTGGCGCGACCAGGCCCAGGTGCTCGCATTCGTGATCGACCAGATCAGTGACGCCGGGTCGGCGCCCGGTCAGCCGAGCGGCAGGATCGCCGCGAGCTGACGACTCTGGGCGAGAAGTGTCCCGTCCGGCGCCCAGACTTCGCCATCCTCCTCGAGGAAGCCTCCGGCCGACACGTTGGTCCGGAACACCGCCAACAGGAAGTCGTCGTCGGCCATCGCGGGATGGGGCACACCGGCACGGAAATGGACGGTGAGGTCCACCGTCGGGACGACCATCGGCTGCGGCGCTCGGGAGAACACGGGTGGGATCCACGCGTCGGTCACCGCGGCGAGCACGGGCGCGTCGAACGCCTGCGGCTCTTCCAGGCGGATCCAACCGCCTGCGATCGCCGCCGGCGACGGCGCGCCAGTCCAAGGTCGTTCGCCGATGGCCCACCGGGTGTCCCACCGGTGGGCGATCGCGGGTGCCTCCGCCGGAACCGCCTCCGCACGGATCGACGACGGGTCGGCAACCTCCGGCCGGACGAGGTCGCAGAACTCGGGCCCGGGGCGCGGCAACGAGAACGCCGAGACACCGAGTGCGATGAGGCGGTCACCCTGTTCCACCCTCGCCGTGCACGTCGTGAGCGATCGACCCTGGCGTTCAGTACAGGTCGTGATCGAGATCGACCCCGCTTCCGGGGGCGTGACGAAATGGATCGTCAGTGAGCGTGGTGCCCGGTTGGCATCGGCGACGGCCTCGGTGAGCGCGCGCAGGACGATCGCCGCGAGATAGCCCCCGTTGGGACCGCGCGCCACCCACCATGCTTCGTCGACGCGCGCATCGAACCGGTGTGCGTCGCGTGCAATCACGGCGGTGTCGCGCTGGAAACGGGTTGCCACGAGCACTGACGTTACCGGTCCGGTCGGCCCGGTCGGCCCGAGGTCGCGTCCGGTACGGCCACGTAGGCTCAGCGTCGTGGCCGAGCCCATGGAGCTGAAGTCGACCGGGGGCGTGGTCCTCGAGGCGGAGCTCGCGCCGTCCACCACGACCGAGCGCGCCGCCATGGTGCTGTGCCACCCACATCCCCAGTTCGGTGGCACGATGCGCTCGCTCGTGATCTCGACCCTGTTCGCCGACCTGCCCGCGGCCGGCGTCACGTGCCTGCGCTTCAATTTCCGCGGTGTCGAGTCCAGCAGCGGCACCTACGACGAGGGTCGCCGCGAGCGAGACGACGTGCGCAGCGCGGTGACTGCGCTCGCGGCCCGCACCGCCGCGCCGCTCGTCCTCACCGGTTGGTCGTTCGGTGCCGACATGGCGCTGTCGGTGCACGACGAAGCCGTCGTCGGTTGGCTCGCGATCGCCCCACCCCTGCGGTTCGCCTCGGATCTCACCGACCTCGCCGACGATCCGCGCCCGAAGCACCTCGCACTCGCCCAGCACGACGAGTTCCGCGACCCGGCCGAGGTCGTCGACGCGACGGCCGCGTGGGAAGCCACGACGGTGGAGATCGTGCCCGGAGCGAGCCACTTCTTCGTCGGCCGGACGGATCGGCTCGTCGCCACCGCGCGTGCGGTCGTCGACCGCCTGACCGCGACTGGGCTCGCGGCGACCGGGCAGGCATGACCCCGAACGGGCAGCCCTGACCCGACCGGGCCGCGCTGGACCGAGCCGATACGCTGCTCCGGCCCCCACCGCTAGCCCGCCACATGGCCCGAGCCCACCACCTGGCCCGAGCCCACCACCAAGCCGGACCCACGGCCCAACGTCGCTCATGAGGACCCCCCGCATGCCCCGAACCGAGGCCGCGGCCACCGGGCGCGGCGGCATCACCACGCTCCCGACCACGTTCGGCTACAAGCCGGCGCTCGACGGGTTGCGCGCGGTCGCCGTCGGATCGGTGATGGCGTTCCACTTCGGGGCGAACGGATTCGAAGGCGGCTTCCTCGGCGTCGATACCTTCTTCGTCCTTTCGGGCTATCTGATCACCTCGCTGTTGCTCACCGAGTGGGGCCGCACGAGCACGATCCACTTCGCCGCGTTCTGGGTCCGCCGCGCACGACGGCTGCTCCCCGCCCTGTTCATCGTGCTGCTCGCGATCGCGATCTGGGCCCGCCTCGAGGTCAACACGGACCGCCTCGGCGGCTTTCGAGCCGACATGCTCTGGACGACCTTCTACGGTGCGAACTGGCACTTCATCGGCACCGGCCAGTCGTACTTCGACCTCTTCAGCGACGCATCACCGCTGCGCCACGCGTGGTCGCTCGCGATCGAGGAGCAGTTCTACCTGTTCTGGCCCCTCATCACGTTCGGGTGCTTCCGTCTGGTGCGAGGTCGCACCCGTGCCCTCACCGCTGTCTGTGTCGGGGGGATCGTCGCGTCGACGGTTGCGATGATCCTCCTCTACAACCGCACCGATCCGTCTCGCGCGTACTACGGCACCGACAGCCGCGCGAGCCAGCTGCTGGTCGGTGCCGTGCTCGCGATCGTGCTGGCACGCTGGGCGCCCCGAACTCGGGGAACACGGGTCGGCGTGCAGGCAACCGGGATACTCGGCGCGGCGTTCTGCCTCTGGGCGTTCATGAGCGTGACCGATCGCGACGCCTGGCTGTACCACGGCGGCTTCTTGCTGTTCGCGGTGGCCACGGCAGCGGTGATCGTCGCGATCGTCCAGCCCGAGCAGGGACCACTTGCGCGCCTCCTGGCGATCCGCCCCATCCGATGGGTCGGCCAGGTCTCCTACGGCCTCTACCTCTGGCACTGGCCCGTGCAGGTCGCGCTCTCGGAACCACGCACGGGACTTTCCGGTTGGGACCTGGGCTTGTTACGCCTCGTGGTGACCTTCGGTGCCACGGCCCTGTCCTATTACCTCGTCGAGCTGCCGATTCGCCACGGCGTACTGAAGGGACGCCTCGCGCGCGTCGCGACACCACTGGGCTTCGTTGTGGTCACGCTCGCGATCCTCCTCTCGACGGCGAGCGCCACCACCCCGCCGAAGTTCCTCACCGCGGACCCGAACGAGGTGATCTCGACGCCAACCCCCACCGGTCAGACGCCGCCGCCGGTCGACGCACCCGCAGCGTCACTCGGAACGGTGCTGCTGCTCGGCGACTCCGTCGCGGCGTCGATCGGCGACGCCATCGCCGCCGAGGCGTTCGTCCGGGGAATCCCGTTCCACGCCGCAACCCGCCCGGGGTGCGGGATGGTCACCGGGATCCCCGCCCTCCCCGACGGGTCCGAGGTGGCATGGGGCAAGGCCTGCGCCGACGGCACCCCCGCGTACCTGCACGACGCGGTCGCGTCGGCAGCCCCGAACCTGGTCCTCTGGATGAGCACGTGGGAGACCGCCGACCGGATCATCGACGGGCAGTTCTACGAGTTCGGCACCCCGGAGTCCGACCGTGTGCTCCTCGGGCTGATGGAGGAGACGCGCGCCGCGATCGCCGCCACCGGCGCACAGATCATCCTCGTCGAGAACACGCCGAACGCCGAGGAGAGCGACGTCGCCGTCCGCAACCCTCAGCAGGAGCGCGACCTCATCCACTTGAACTCGCTGTACCTCCGGCTCGCGGCAGCACACCCGGAGTCGGTGCACGTGCTGGACCTGCCGGCGATCGTCTGTCCGAACGGGATCCCGTGCCCTGCGGTCGTGGACGGCGTTCGCCTCCGTCCCCGAGACGGCGGGCACTTCGAAGGTGACGGCCCCGCGTGGGTCGCGCCGCGGTTGCTCGACGCGATCACCGCGCTGCTGCAACGGGGCTGATGCCCCGGTCGGTTGGCCCGTTCCGGATCCGATCGCCGGAACGGGTGAGCGATCGACCTACGTCGCTGCGGTCGAGGTCCTCATGAGGCCAATGCGGTCGAGGAACGCGCCCCGCCGCTCGACGACGCTCCGCCACTGTTGGAGGTCATTGTCGAAGTGGGCCCGATCACCCTCTTCGTAGGCATGCTCGAGCTCGTCGAACGCAGTGTCCTCTGCGTCGAGCAACTCGCGATAGCGCCGGAAGAACCCCTCGTCCAGGTGCTCGGCATCGGTCATCGCCACCTCCTCGTCACCCGCGGCACCGCGGCGGTGCCGCTCCCGGGACGGTACCCGAGGCGAATCGTCCTGTCAGGGGACTCTCGCGGAGCCCCTGGTCACGGCGTCATTCGAGGGCGGCCAGGGCCTCGCCGAGGGTGAAGCGCTGCTCGTAGATGGCCTTCCCGACGATCGCCCCCGAGAGGCGTCGGTCGTCGACCACCAAGTCGGCCAGCGCCCGGAGGTCGGCCAGCGCGCCGACCCCGCCGCTCGCGATCACCGGCACGGTCGTCGCGGCGAGCACCGAACGCAGCTGTTCGAGGTCAGGTCCGACGAGCATGCCGTCGCGGGCGATCTCGGTGACGACCAACGCGGCCACACCGAGCCCTTCGAAGCGTGTCGCGAGATCGAGGAGATCGTGCCCACTCCCGGCCGTCCATCCGCGGACCGCGACCTCTCGGCCTCGGGCGTCGAGCCCGACCGCGATGGCGCCGGGATGGAACGAGCAGAGGGCGTCGACGAGCGCAGGGTCCTCTACCGCGGCGGTCCCCACCACGACCCGCGATGCACCGCACCCGAGGAGCGCGCCCGCGGCCTCGATGCTCCGGACCCCGCCACCCACCTGGAGCCGGCACGGGACCGCGCTCGCGATCGCCTCGATCACCGCCAGGTTCGCAGGCTCGCCGCTTCGGGCCGCGTCGAGGTCGACGACATGGATCCATGCTGCCCCCGCGGCCGCGAACGCGCGGGCGACGGCAACGGGGTGGTCGTCGTAGACCTTCTCGCGGTCGAAGTCACCTTGTTCGAGCCGCACGGCGCGTCCCGCTCGGACGTCGATCGCCGGGTACACCTGCACGGTCAGCTCACGGCCTTCAGAGCGTGCCCTTGGTGCTGGGGATCCCCATGCTCTCGATCCGCACCGCATCGCGGAGCGCGACCGCAACCCCCTTGAACGACGCTTCGATGACGTGGTGCCCGTTGCGACCGGTGATCGAGCGGATGTGGAGCGTCATGGCAGCAGCGACCGTGAGTGCCCGCCAGAACTCCTCGCAGAGCTGCACGTCGAACGTGCCGATCCACTCGACGACCGGATCCACCTCATAGACGAGGAACGGACGACCGGAGAGGTCGAGCGAGATCTGGACCAGGGCCTCGTCCAATGGCACCGACGACGATGCGAACCGTCGCACGCCGGCCTTGTCTCCCCATGCTTGCGACAACGCCTCACCGAGCGCGATCCCGACGTCCTCGACCGTGTGGTGCAGGTCGATCTCGAGGTCCCCGTCCGCTTCGATGTCGAGGTCGAAGTGGGCGTGCTTCCCCAGCTGCTCGAGCATGTGGTCGAAGAACGGGATCCCCGTGCGCGCCTGGGCCCGACCCGTACCGTCGAGGTCGACCTCCACCACGATCGACGTCTCCTTCGTCGACCGTTTCACCGAACCGCGACGCCCGGAGGCGCTGGTGCCAGGAGTGCTCATGAGGCTCCACTCTCGTCGAGCGCGCCGCGCAGTGCGGCGAGCATCCGGTCGTCCTCGTCGGGAGTCCCGACGGTGATGCGCAGGCAGTCGTCGAGACGCGGCCATCGGCTGAAGTCGCGCACGAGCACGCCGTGGGCGACGAGCCGATCCCAGACCGCCCGACCGTCGCCCTCCGTGCGCACCAGGACGAAGTTGGCTCCTGACGGGAAGACGGTGAGACCGGGCAGCTTCCGCAGCTCCCCCACCAGTCGCTCACGCTCCGCGACGAGGGTCTCGACCCGGCTGCGCATCTCGACGTCGAAGCGCAGGGCGGCCAGACCGGCAAGCTGCGTAGGCGCCGACAGATGGTACGGGAGCACCACCTTTTCGAGCTCGGCCACGACGTCGGCCGGTCCGATCGCGAATCCGAGGCGCACCGCGGCGAGCGACCACACCTTGGAGTAGGTCCGCACGACGACCAATGGCACGTTGTCGGCGACCAGCTGGGCACAGGCGGCCGCCAACC
>JANOWV010000287.1:0-15149 GCA_031418075.1 Actinomycetes bacterium | reverse complement strand
ACGGTCGTGACGGTGCCGGCGAGCCCGAGCACGGTCCCCGCCTCCCGGAGCTCGGGAACGGCGCGCAACGTGTCGGCCAGCTCGTCGCGGGCGGCAGAGACGGCGTTCGACAGCTCCTCCGGTGTTGGTGGGTCCGACGCGAGCCATTGCTCGGTCACGCGGACGCACCCCATGTCGATCGACGCGAGGTGCTCGGGGCCATCAGTCCCGATCACGAGCTCGGTAGAGCCACCACCGATGTCGACGACGAGATACGGAGCCTGGGCGTCGAGCCCGCGTGTCGCACGAAGGTTGGCCGTCGCGCCGAGGAACGACAGGCGCGCCTCCTCTTCGCCCGAGAGCAGCTCCGGGGTGACCCCGAGCGCGTCGGTTGCCGCCTGGAAGAAGGCGTCGCGATTCTGCGCGTCGCGGGCCGCGCTCGTGGCGGTCACCCGGACCTTTGCGACCCCGAGTGCATCGAGCGCCTGCCGGTAGTCCCGAAGGACCGCAACGGTCCGGTCGATCGCGTCCGGATCGAGCACGCGGGAGGCGTCGACTCCGGCGCCGAGGCGAGTGATCGTCATGCGGCGCTCGAGTGTGCTGAGCGGCATTTCGGTGTCGGCGCCGTCACCGATCTCGGCCACGAGCAGACGCACCGAGTTCGTGCCGATGTCGACGGCGCCGACGCGGGTCACCGAGCTTCCTCCGACGCGAGCTGCGCCACGATCCACCGGCCGACCGGGTCGTCACCCCCGACGAGGTGCCACGCGTAATGCGCGTGCAGGCACTTCAACCCGATGCGGGTCCCCCCGACACCGCCCGACGGTCGCGGTCCGACGTGGTCAACCGGGATCGTCGCGTCTCGTTCCGCGGCATAGCGCGCGTGGGCATCGGCCAGTGCCTCGGGAGCGATCGCTGCTCCCGCGGCCTTCACGCCGCCGCCGGCCTCCAGCCGCGAGATCTCGGCGACCATCGTCGGGTCGACGAGCCAGAAGCGCGTCGGCATCGGCCGCCCGTCACGGGTGAACGCCGCGTTGCGCAGGACGACGGGTGCCCCGGTGGCGTCGCGCAGCGCAACTTCGAAGTCGGCCGTCGGGTCCCGGCCGAGGAGCGCGCGGACCGCCTCGACGTCGGACGCGTGCGCAGGCCTCATGCCGCGAGTCTACGAACGCCTCTCCGGTGGCTACCCCGCCGGAGCGGTGGTGGACGCCGCGGCAGTCGTCGGGGTCGTCGACTCGGGGACCAGGACGAACGGCGTCTCACCGGGACGGATGAGGCCGTACTGCTCGCGCGCGACACGCTCGATCTCGGCATCGGATCCGAGCCGGGCGCTGTCGGCCTCGAGTGACTTGGTCTCGCGCTCGAGGACCTGGAGCCGAGTCTCGGCCGCCGAGAGCTCGGTGCGCTGACGCAGGAACGTGCGTGTGGGATACACGAAGGCAACCACGAAACCCACGAGGATCACGGCGAACACGATCGTGGCGAGGCGGGAGCTTCGGCGACGCGTCGCTCGAGAAGCTGCCGTGCGCTCCGGCCGCGTCGCCTTGGGTAGCCGCGTCGCATTGGCGGGCGCGGCCGGCGTGCTCGCAGCGCGGGTCAACCGCTTCGTCGCACCAGTCTGCGGCCGCCCCGACGCCGGACGTCGGGTCGTAGTCGGACGGCTTGTCCGACCCGATGGGCGGGTCGCGGTTCTCGTGGGTGCCACGCGCTCGCGGTTCGGGCGTTCGCGACGACGATCAGCCATTCTGGGACCTTCCATCGCGGGCGGCGAGTGCGGCGCCGCCCAGGTATGCGGCGTTGGCGCCGAGGCTCTCCTCGATGCGGAGGAGCTGGTTGTACTTGGCCACCCGGTCGCTGCGCGCGGGAGCGCCCGTCTTGATCATCCCGCAGTTGGTGGCGACTGCGAGATCGGCGATCGTGGCGTCCTCGGTCTCGCCGCTGCGGTGCGACATCACCGACGTGTATCCGTGGCGCAGCCCGAGCGCCATCGTGTCGAGCGTCTCGGTGAGCGTGCCGATCTGGTTCACCTTCACGAGGATCGAGTTCGCGGCTCCGCGGTCGATCCCCATCTGCACCCGCTCGGGGTTGGTGACGAAGTTGTCGTCGCCGACGAGCTGGATGCGATCACCCAGGCGCTCCGTGAGGGCGACCCAACCGTCCCAGTCGTCCTCGGCCATGCCGTCCTCGATCGACACGATCGGGTAGCGGTCGCAGAGATCGGCGAGCACGTCGACGAGTCCTGCCGCGTCGTATTCCTTGCCCTCACCGGCGAACCGGTAGCGACCGTCGGCGTACAGCTCGGTGGACGCGACATCGAGCGCGATCGACAGGTCGTCACCCACCCGGTAGCCGGCACGCCCGATGCACGCGACGAGCAGCTCGAGTGCGGTCTCGTTGGACGGCAGGTCGGGTGCGAAGCCACCTTCATCGCCGAGTGCGGTGTTGAGCGACTGCTCCCGCAACAGCTCCTTGAGCGCGTGGTAGCACTCGGCACCCCATCGGAGCGCCTCCGAGAAGCTCGCCGCACCCGTAGGCGCGAGCATGAACTCCTGGATGTCGACGTTCGAGTCGGCGTGTGCGCCGCCATTGAGGACGTTGAGGAGCGGCATGGGCAGGATGTGCGCGTTGGCCCCCCCGACGTACCGATAGAGCGGGAGGTCGCACTCGGCGGCGGCGGCCTTGGCGACGGCCAACGAGACGCCGAGGATCGCGTTCGCACCGAGGCGAGCCTTGTTGGGCGTGCCGTCGAGCATGCAGAGCTCTTCGTCGAGGAGCCGCTGGTCGTCGGCGTCGAGCCCGACCACCACGTCCGCGATCTCGACGTTGACGTGCTGGACCGCGGTGCGGACACCTTTGCCGCCGTAGCGGTCGCCGCCATCGCGGAGCTCCACGGCCTCGTGGGCACCGGTGCTCGCTCCGCTCGGGACCGCTGCGAGCCCCCGGGCGCCCGAGGACAGCACGACCTCGACCTCGACCGTAGGGTTACCCCGCGAGTCGAGGACCTCCCTGGCGATGATCTCGGCGACGTCGGACACGGTCCAGGGGATCCCTTCGCGAAACGGGCCAAATGGAGGGGTGGGCATGGCCTGTTGCTGATGTGGCCACTGTGAAGAATGGGGGTTGGTCACCATAGTCCTGGCTCCGACCGATGAACAGGGGTCATTTTTCGGCCACAAACCCTTGTAGGACAAGGCTCTCGGCCGCGGGTGGCGTAATTCGTCCCTACACTGGCCCGGTGACGACCACCGAGCCCGAGCTCTTCCTCAACCCCTTCGAGGACGGGTTCTTCGACGACCCGTACGCCCAGTACCGGCGGCTCCGGGAGGCGGTGCCGATCCACGAGAGCCCGCTCGGCCCGTGGGCGCTGCTCCGCTACGAGGACTGCTCGCGGCTGCTCCGCAACCCGAAGACGTCGGTCGAGGAGTCGAGCCTGTCCGAAGCGAGCGCGCGCCGCGAGATGTTCGCCGAGGCCGGATTCGACCGACCCGACCGCGGCTCGCTCGCGATCTTGAACCTCGACCCCCCCGACCACACCCGGATCCGCCGGCTCATGCAGAAGGCGTTCACACCGCGGCGAGTCGAGACACTCAACGAGCGGGTCCAGTCCCTCGTCGACGAGGCGCTCGACGAGGTCGCACCCGAGGGACGGATGGATGTCATTGCCGACCTCGCGTTCCCACTGCCGTTCGCGGTGATCTCGGAGATGCTCGGGATGCCCGAGGCCGACCGCGACCTCCTGCGGGCGTGGTCGCACACGATGGTTCGCTCGCTGGAGCCCACCCTCACCCCCGACGACATCCCTGATCTGCTCGAGGCATCGGACCACATGCTCGAGCACGTGCGGCGCGCCATCGAGTGGAAGCGCACCGAACCGGCCGACGACCTCCTCTCTGCGCTCATCGCGGTGGAAGAGGAGGGCGAGCGCCTCTCCACCGAGGAGCTGATCGCCCAGGTGGTGCTGCTCTTCATCGCAGGCCACGAGACAACCGTCAACCTCATCGGGAACGGCACCCTCGCCCTCCTGCGCAACCCCGACCAGCTCGCGCTCTTGCGTGCCAACCCGGACCTGATCGGCAACGCCGTCGAGGAGCTGCTGCGCTACGACTCCCCGGTGCAGTTCACGCGGCGGATCGCCACGGAGCCGCTCGAGCTGGGCGACGGGGTGGTGGTCGAGCCGGGCTCCTTCATCTTCACGATCCTCGGCGCCGCGAACCACGATCCCGAGCACTTCGGCCCCAACGCCGATGAGCTCGACATCACCCGGCGCGACGCGCCGCACCACCTCTCGTTCGGCGGCGGGATCCACCACTGCCTCGGCGCCGTGCTCGCACGCGCGGAGGCACGGGTGGCGATCGGCACCCTCGCGGCACGGTTCCCCGCCCTGGCGCGGGAGAACGATGCCACCCCTGCGTGGAACAGCCGCATCGTCCTCCGCGGCCTCGACGCCCTCCCCGTCACCTTCTGAGCGGTTCGCTCAGCGAAGGGTCTCGGCCCAGAGGGACTCGACTTCCGCACGGTCCATGGTGTGGAGGTCGAGGCCGCGGTCGACGGCCAGGTGCTCCATCGCCTCGAAGCGGTCCTTGTACCGGGCTGACCAGCCCCGCAGCGACGACTCGGCGTCGATCCCCTGCGTGCGGGCGAACGCGACCGCGGCGGCGAGCAGGTCGCCGAGTGCATGCTCGGCTTCGCTCCCCTCTCCTCCTCGCAACCGCTCGGCCGCGTCGACGATCGACGTCAGCGATGCCTCGGCGTCGCCGGGATCGAGGCCCACGGACGCGGCCTTGCGCAACAGCTTGTGCGCATAGAGCAGCGATGCCAGCCCTGGCGTGATGCCAGCGACGATCGACTCGACGCCCTTCTCGGCCTTCTTGATCTGCTCCCAGTTCGCCATGACCGCGTCGCTCGTGTCGGCATCGACGTCGCCGAACACATGCGGGTGACGACGCACGAGCTTGTCGTGGATGCCCGACGCGATCTCGGCCATCCCGAACGCGCCTGCCTCCTCGGCGAGCACGGCGTGGAAGATCACCTGGTAGAGGAGGTCACCGAGCTCATCGACGAGCGCGACGTACGCCGGGTCGTCCGCCTCGGTGTCTGCCGGCGCGGCAAGGGGGAGCCGCTCGACGGCCTCGACCACCTCGTAGCTCTCTTCGAGCAGGTAGCGCGACAGCGAATGGTGCGTCTGCTCGGCGTCCCAGGGACATCCGTCGGGGGCCCGGAGCTGCTCGGCCAACGCGAGCAGACGCGCGAGCTCACGTGTCGCCGAACGCCGCGGTGCGGGGACGAAGACCGCGGTGAGATGGTCGGGCTCGACCACCCGGTCCAGCTCTGCGAGCGCAACCTCGGAAACGAGCTCGTCACGGAGGCCAAGACGCTGTACTGCGGTGACAACGATGTCGGGCGGGTGGCGCTCGAGCAGCGTGACCTTCACGTCGCCGAGCACCAGAGGGTGATCGCACTGCGCGACCAGGAGCGGCCCCCCGCCGTCGATCATCGCGACGTCGAGCGCGCGTCCGTCGACGACGCGCGCCGCGGTGGCCATGGGGTCGACGCCCAGGCGCGCCCACGCCGCGTCGGCGAAGGACAACCCGGGGACAACCGAGATCGCGACGCGCCCTTGCCGAGCGGCGTCGTGCAGCTACTCGACTGTCCGCTCGGCGACGGCGGGATTTCCCGGTACCGCGTACACGACCTCGCCGTGTGCGTGTGCCTCGCTGATCAGTGTCTCGACGATCCCGCCGTAGACCTCGTCGAGATCCGCAGCACCGTCGTAGCGATCGTCGAACGATGCGAGCTCCAGCCCGGACGATCGCAGCTCGACGACCGCGGGATGGCGATCGGTGCGGACCCAACGAGCGGCGCAGCGGTCGAGCGCGTCGAGCGCGGCCGGGAGGAGGAGATCGGTACCGGCCGGTCCGAGCCCGACGACGATGATCCGGCCCGGGGTGCCCACCGGATCAGCCGGTGGCGGGAGCGGGTGCGGGTGCGGGTGCGGTGGCCGGCGCAGTGGTGGCAACGCCGCGCACCGGTGGTGCGACGACCTGCCCGGTGCGTCGGTCCCAGATCCCGTAGCGCGGATCGAGGTCGACCGCGACCCCGCGGGAGCCGGCGAGGACCACCTCGAGCGCGAGCTGCTGGTAGTCGGCGTCGGACGGCTGGTCGGTCACGAGCAGCAGGTGGAAGCCGAACTCAGTCTCGACAGGGTCGGACACGACACCGATCGGCTGCGTCTTGGCCGCCGTGGCGAACGGTTCGACGAAGTTCGCGCCGTCGAGGCAACCGAGCGCTCCTCCTGCCGACGCGGAGCCGCTGTCGGTGGAGCTCGACCCGGCCACCTTGGCAAAGTCGCCGCCTGCGTCGAGCGCGGACTTGATCGCCGTCGCCTCGTTCAGGGTGGCCACCAGGATGTGCGAGACATAGCGGCCAGAGGGACAGTTCGCCGCGACCCCTTCCTGAAGTGCCGACGTCGGGTTCGCGATGAGCCGATCTTCGAGCACCGCGACCCGCTGCCAGCGTGCGACGAGGCGGTCCTGGAACCATTGCGGGAGGGTCGTGAAGATGTCCGCTCCCCCAACCGACTCGGTCGCGAGCTGCTCCCCGCGCGCCCGATCGTTCGCCGAAGCGTGGAGCCCCTGTGCGGCGACCTCGGCTGCGGCGACCTCCTGCGAGACGATCAGCCCCACCCAGCCGGCGCTCACCTCACTCAGGATCGAGCCGCGAGTCTGCGAGAGCGCCGGGGCGCCCGACTGGACGACCGCGTTGTGCAGCGCCACGTTCTCAGCCAGCGCGCGCAGCTCGTCGTCGACCGAGCGCTGGGAGACGGACCGGCCCTCGACGGTGAAGGCCTTCGGACCGTCGTTGGTGAGGGCGAGGGCCACTGCTCCCCCGACCACGGCGAGGACGGCAAGGGCCGCGACGAGGGGAATGAGGCGCTTCATGGCGCCGGTGAGCCTATCGGGGGCCATCGGACGTACCCGTCGCGGGCGCCGCGCTCGGAGCGGCCGCCGCATCGGGCACCGGATCCGCCGCCCGGTCAGCCGCCGAATCAAGAGGGGGAACCAGGTCCCTGAGCATGGCGACGAGCGTCGCCGCGGTCTCGACGGGCGGCACCCGGATCGGGATGAGCACCTCGTCCCGGCCGACCTTGGCTCCCTTGGCGATCCGCTCGAGGCGGACGCGTTTCGAACCGGGCAGGTCGAGACCGCGGATGCGCGCCGCTCCGGCTGCGACCGTGAGGCTGCGAATCCCGAGCCGCACGCATTCGGCGCGCAAGCGGGCCGCGTCGAGCAATGCCTCGGCCGGTGGGGGCGGCGGCCCGTAGCGGTCCTCCCACTCGGCGCGCACGTCGTCGACGTCGCTCATGGCCGTCACCGCGGCGAGGCGGCGGTAGGCCTCCATCCGCACATCGTCGCGGGCGACATAGTCGCTCGGGAGGTGCGCGTCGACCGGGAGGTCGATCGTGACCTCGACCGGCTGGTCGGGCACCACACCGGTGAGCTCCCCGACCGCCTCGGTGACCATCTGGCAGTAGAGGTCGAAGCCGACTGCCGCGATGTGCCCCGACTGCTCGCCGCCGAGCAGGTTCCCGGCGCCCCGGATCTCCAGGTCGCGCATCGCGATCTTGAAGCCCGAGCCGAGCTCGGTGAATTCGCCGATCGTCTTCAGTCGCTCGTACGCCTCCTCGGTGAGCACCCGATCGCGCGGGTGCAGCAAGTACGCGTACGCCCGTTGACCGCGGCGCCCGACTCTGCCCCGCAACTGGTACAGCTGCGAGAGACCGAGACGGTCGGCCCGGTCCACGATGAGCGTGTTGACCTTCGGCATGTCGAGCCCGCTCTCGACGATCGTGGTGCAGACCAGCACGTCGGAACGCTGCTCCCAGAAGTCGAGCACCACGCGCTCCAGCCGACCCTCGTCCATCTGCCCGTGTGCGATCGCGATGCGCGCCTCCGGTACGAGCTCGCGCACGTGCTCGGCGACGAAGTCGATGTCCTTCACCTGGTTGTGGACGAAGAACACCTGGCCTTCCCGGAGCAGCTCCCTCCGGATCGCCTCGGCCACCGCACGGTCGTCGTACTCGCCGACGTACGTGAGGATGGGTTGGCGATCTTCGGGCGGTGTCGCCACCAATGACATGTCGCGAATCCCCGTCAGCGAGAGCTCGAGCGTGCGCGGGATCGGCGTGGCCGACAGTGCGAGCGCGTCGACCCCGACCCGGAACTTCTTGATCCGCTCCTTGTGCTGAACACCGAAACGCTGCTCCTCGTCGACGATGAGCAGCCCGAGGTTCTTGAACGTGATGTCCTCGCTGAGCAGGCGATGGGTCGCGATGACCACGTCGACATCGCCCGCCGCCACTCCGGCCACGACGGCCAGCTGCTCCTTCGGCGTGAGGAATCTCGACAGCACTTCGACCCGCACCGGGTAGTTCGCGAACCGTTCCCGGAACGTCTGTCCGTGCTGACTCGCGAGGAGCGTCGTCGGCACCAGCACCGCCACCTGCATCCCGTCCTGTACCGCCTTGAACGCCGCGCGCAGTGCGACCTCGGTCTTGCCGAAGCCGACGTCGCCGCACACGAGTCGGTCCATTGGCGTGGCCCGCTCCATGTCGGCCTTGACCTCGTCGATGGCCCGAGCCTGGTCGGGCGTCTCCTCGAACGGGAACGCCTCCTCGATCTCGAGCTGCCACGGAGTGTCGGGCGGGAACGCGTGCCCGGGACTCGCGAGACGGCGCCGGTAGAGGATGACCAGCTCGGCGGCTATGTCGCGCACCGCGGAACGGACCCTCGCCTTCGACTTCTCGAAATCGGTGCCGCCCATCCGGTGGAGTGTGGGCGTCTCGCCCCCGGTGTAGCGGCGAACGGTGTGCACCTGATCGGTCGGCACGTAGAGCTTGTCGCCGCCCTTGTACTCGAGCAGCAGGTAGTCGCGTGCCGCGCCCCCGATCGCGCGCTGCACCATCCCCCCGTACCTCGCGACACCATGCACCTGGTGCACGACGTAGTCACCTGCGGTGAGCGCGTCGTAGAGGTCGGCCCCGCGTCGCGCTCCGCGCGGCTTGCGGTGCACCCTTCGCCGTCCGGTGAGGTCGGCCTCGGCAACGACCGCGAGCGCCGCGCCGGGAAGCACGAAACCCCGTTCGAGCGGGGCGACCACCACGCCGATCGTGCCGGGCGCCACGGAGTTGCGGGTCGAGTCGACGCCGTCGTCGGCGAGCACCTGGACCAGGCGGTCGGCCGAGCCGGCGCCATCGGCAGTGAGCACGACCCGTGCCCCGCCCGCGGTGAGCCGACGCAAACGGTCGGCGAGACCCTGGGAGTCGCCGACGACGGGGTCGAAGCCCGTGGCTGCGAGCAGCGGGGTATCGGGGTTGTCGGGCGCCGAGAGCACGTGGGTCGCGCCGGCCTTCGTGTGCGCGAGCAGCCGATCGAACGGCAGCGAGAGACGCGGGAGGTCGCGGCCGCCCGCGCCCCACGTGACGGCGAGCGTCCCCGCGAGGGACGCTTCTTCGTCGAGCAGGTCCTGGGCGCGATCGCGCATGCGACGCGGCTCGAGCAGCAGCACGAGCCCGTCGTCGGCCACGAGGTCCGGGAGCACGTGCTCGGACTCGGTGAGCCACGGGAGCCACGACTCCATCCCGTCGAAGGTCTGACCCTGCGCGAGCCGCTCCCACGCTTCGGCGTTCCACGGCTCCGCCGTGAGCAGCGCCTCTGCACGCGCCCGGACCTCCGCGGTCGGCAGCAGCTCGCGCGCCGGGAAGATCCGGACCTCATCGACATCGTGGGTCGAACGCTGGTCGGCGACCGCGAACGCGCTCAAACGGTCGACCTCGTCACCCCACAGGTCGATGCGCACGGGGTGGTCGTCGGTGACCGGGTACACGTCGACGATGGAGCCGCGGACTGCGACCTCGCCCCGCGCCTCCACCTGGTACTCGCGGCGATAGCCCATCCCCACGAGCCGTTCCACGAGTGCTTCGTGGTCGAGGACGTCGCCCGGGCGCACCACGACGGGGTCGATGTCCTCGACGTGCGGCCCCAGGCGTTGCACCAGCGCCCGCACCGGTGCGACGACGACCGCCGGCGGATCGCCGCTCCGCAGGCGCCACAGCACCCGCAGGCGTCGGCCCATCGTCTCGAGCGCCGGCGAGACCCGCTCGAACGGCAGCGTCTCCCACGCCGGGAACAGCTCGACGTCGTGCTCGGGGAGGAACGCACCGAGATCGTGAGCGATGCGGTCGGCCTCGTCGCGGGTGGGAACCGCGACCAGCACCGGACGCCGGGTCGTGATGCCGGCGACCGCGGCGATCGCGATGGCTCGCGCGGCGTCGGGGATCGCGACGACGTCGGCGCGACCGATCACGGCCCGGATGGCGGGCTCCTCGATGAGCAGCCGCGCCAGGGGCGCGAGTGGTGCACCCGGGGCAGGGCGAGCCGGGGCAGGGCGAAGCGCGGCCGCGGGAGGTCGGGTCGACGGATCTGGTGAACGATCGGAAGGGGTCATGGGCGCGCGACGGCACCGGGACGCAAGGTGCGCCCCGGGGTCACACCGAGGCTACGCCAGAAGCTCCGCGACGGCGGTGGCGAAGACCTCAGTGTGGCGGTCGACGTCGGCGTCGGTGTGGGCAGGACAGCAGAGCGCCATGTTGTGGAACGGCGTGAGCAAGATGCCTCGGTTCAGCGCGTACAGGTGGAGGAATGCGTCGAGCTCGTGATCGACGGCCGCCGCCGCGTCTCCTCCGGTGCGAGGCGGAGGACAGAACCAGTACTCGGCCCGGGCTCCGAGGCGCTGCACGTTCCAGGGGAGCTCATGCCGCGCGATCACGTCGGCGACCCCGGCCGCCCAGCGCTCCGCACGCGGTATGGCCGCCGCGAAGTCCTCAGCGCGGAGCGCACTCGCGAGCGTGGCCCGGATCGCCGCGACCGACAGCGCGTTCGCCGCGAGCGTGCCCCCGATGCCGCTCACGTCGGTGTCGTCTCCCGCCATGACCTCGGAAACCTTTGCCGCGACGGCATCGCTCATGCCGTAGGCCGCGGCGGGCACCCCACCGGCGATCGGCTTGCCGATCACGAACAGGTCGGGATCGAGACCCCATTCGGCGGTCGCACCACCGGGCCCCGCACAGATCGTGTGGGTCTCGTCGATCACGAGCAAGGTCCCGGTCGACCGGGACAGCTCGCGGAGCGCGTCGTGGAACCCCGGCTCGGGGAGCACGATCCCGATGTTGGTGAGTGCCGGCTCAGCGAGCACGCACGCGATCTCCTCGTTCGCGAGGGCGCGCTCGAGTCCGTCGACGTCGTTGAACTCCACCACGGCGGTCGTGAGGGCCGGGTCGATCGCCGGGCCGGTGCTCCCCGGTCGGGCCACGACGTTCCCCGACGGGTCGAGGGTCGCGAGCGTCTCGTCGACAGTGCCGTGGTAGCACCAGTTGAAGACGAGGATCTTCGAGCGCCCGGTGGCGTATCGGGCCAGTCGTAGTGCGAACCGATTCGCGTCCGTCGCCGAGAGCGCGAGCTGCCAGGTCCTGAGTCCGAAGCGCCGGGTGAGCTCGTCGCCGACCCACAGCGCATCCGCGGTGGGGAGCATCGCCGTGAGCCCGCGGGGCGCCTGCGCCGTGATCGCCTCGATCGTCGCGGGCGGCGCATGCCCCGTCATCGCGCCCGTGTCACCAAGACAGAAGTCGATGTAGGAGTGACCATCGACGTCGGTGAAACGCGCGCCTTCGGCCTCCACGACGAACAGCGGGAACGCCCCGGGCCAGCGGCGCATCCAATTCATGGGCACACCACCGAGGAGGTGGGTGCGCGCCTGCTCGAACAGCGCACGCGACTTCGGGTGGCGTTCGGCGAACATCGCCTCTTCCCGAGCCCGCAGCGTTGCGAGCCGATCGCGCCCGATCACGGAGCCGGGGTCACTGCGCCGGACCGTTGTAGCGGTTCATCGCCTGCTCGACGCCCGACGCGGCGATCAGCTCGACCGCGTCGGCCGCGAGCTCGATGGTCACGTCCACTGACTCGCGGTCGCGCTTGGAGAACTTCGACAGCACGTGGTCGGCGCCGTGCTCCTTGGAGGTCGGCTTGCCCACGCCGATGCGCACCCGCTGGAACGCATCGGTGTGCAGGTGCGACTTGATCGACCGTAGGCCATTGTGGCCGGCGAGCCCACCGCCGGACTTCACCCGGAGCTCGGCGACCTCGAGGTCGAGCTCGTCGTGCACGACGACGATCTGCTCAGGGGTCACACCGTGACGGTGCGCGAGCCGACGAACGGCGTCGCCGGAGTCGTTCATGTAGGTGAGGGGTACCGCGAGGGCGACGAGACGATCGGCGATCCGAACCTCGTCGACGAGCGCGCGCTCCTTCGACTTGCGCAGACGCGCACCGTGGCGCTCGGCGAGCAGCTCGACGACTTCGGTCCCGACGTTGTGCTTGGTGCGTCGGTACTCGTCGCCGGGGTTGCCGAGTCCGACCACCAACAGGTCGGCCGGAGTCCCGGTGCGCGGCGGGCTCGCGCCCCGCCGTCGCAACACGGACTAGTCCTCGCTGTCCCCGTCGGAGCCACCGTCGTCGCCGTCGGCAGACGCCTCGGCGCCACCCTCTTCGCCGTCCTCGCTGACGACGGGCTGGCCATCCTCGTCGAGCTCGACCTCGGCCGCGGCGACTTCCTCGACCCGCGGCATCGCAACCTGAGCGACGAGTGCGTCTGGCTCGAGCGTCGTGGCCACGCCGGCCGGGAGCACGAGCTCCGCGACGCGGAGCTGGTCACCGATCCCGAGCGCCGAGACGTCGTGCTCGATCTCGGTGGGGATGTCCTGGGGCTTGGCCTCGATGGAGAGCGAGAACACGAGCTGCTCCATGACCCCGCCGTCGAGCACACCCGCAGACTCCCCGACGAGGTGCAGCGGGACCTCGGCTGCGACCGCGACATCGGTGCTCACCCGCACGAAGTCGACGTGGATGTAGTCACCGCGTGTGGGGTGGCGCTGGACCTGCCGGGCCAACGCCAGGGCCTCACCATCGTCGAACTGCAGGGTGATCAGGGTGTTCGCACCACCCGCGAGCATGTGGGCCAGCTCACGTGCAGGGACCGTGACCGCGAGGGTCTCGGACTCGAGGCCGTAGACGACTGCGGGAACCTTGCCCGCGCGTCGCAGTCGACCGGCCGGTCGCGAACCGCGCTCAGTGCGCTGCTCAGCGGGAAGAACGTTTGCTTCGGCCATGACGGAACTCGCCTCTCGGGCATTCGCGGGGACCTTCCATTGTGGTCCCTGACGGTCGGACCGACCAAACCGGCCCCCGCCACCCCGGCTCGGGGGCCCTCAGACGTTGTCACCCCGGAAGATCTCGCTGACGGACGTGTCCTCGAACACGGCATCGAGGGCCTCGGCGATGATCGGGGCGATCGACAGCACCGTGAGCGCATCCCAGCGCTTCTCGTCGGGGATCGGCAGCGTGTTGGTGACGACCACCTCCCGGACGGGGGCGCCCTTGAGCCGCTCGATCGCGGGTCCGCTGAGCACCCCGTGCGTGGCGGCGATGCGCACATCGGCGGCACCCCGCTCCTGCAGGAGGTTTGCAGCGCTCGAGATCGAGCTCGCCGTGTCGATCATGTCGTCGACGAGGATGCAGGAGCGCCCCTCGACATCACCGACGATCTCCTCGGCCACCGCCTCGTTGTGCAGGTGCTTGGGTCGGCGCTTGTCGATGAACGCCAGCTCCGTCTCGATGCCGTTCTCACCGAAGTGGTTCGCGAACCGACGGGCGAGCTTGCCGCCACCCGCGTCCGGAGCGACCACCGTGACTTCGCCCTCCACCGACTTGGCGAGGTGGGTCGCGAGGAGCGGAACCGCGGTGAGATGGTCGACCGGCATGTCGAAGAACCCTTGGATCTGCCCGGTGTGTAGGTCGACCGTGACGACGCGGTCGGCGCCGGCAACCGTGAGCAGGTCGGCCAGCAGTCGAGCCGTGATCGGTTCGCGTCCTTCGGCCTTACGGTCCTGGCGGGCGTATCCGTAGAACGGGCAGACCGCGGTGATCCGCTTCGCGGACGCACGCTTCGCCGCATCGATGAGGATGAGCTGCTCCATGATCCGGTCGTTGATCGGCGGGGAGTGGCTCTGGATCACGAAGAGGTCGGCGCCGCGCACGCTCTCGCCGTACCGGCAGTAGAGCTCGCCGTTCGCGAACTCGGACAGCTTCACGTCACCGAGGGGGACGTCGAGCTCCTTGGCGATCTCGCCCGACAGCTCTTCGTTCCCGCGCCCGGCGAACAGCATCAAGCGCTTGGTGGGTGTCAGCTCCATGTGCTTCACGGTGTCTCGTCGTCCCCGTCTCGTTCGGCGTCGTCTCGTTCGGCGTCGTCTCGTTCGGCGTCGTCTCGTTCGGCGTCGTGTCGTTCGGCGTCATGCGACGCCACCCAGCCCTCTTCCACCCGCGCCGGGACACCTTTGGCCAGCGCCCCGGCCGGGACATCGTCGGCCACGACGGCGCCCGCACCCGTGTAGGCACCCTCGCCGACCTCCACTGGGGCGACCAGCACCGTGTTGGAGCCGATGCGCGCGTCGGCACCGACGATCGTGCGGTGCTTGGACTTCCCGTCGTAGTTGGCCGTGATCGTGCCCGCACCGACGTTGGCACGCGCACCGACGGTCGCGTCGCCCACGTACGCGAGGTGCGGCACCTTCGCTTCCTCCCCGATCTCGGAGTTCTTCGTCTCGACGAACGTCCCGATGTGCGCGCCTGCGGCGACGTGCGTCCCGGCGCGCAACGACACCCACGGGCCGATCGAGGCCCTGTCGCCGATCTCCGAGTCGCGTGCGACGGTCTGCTGGACGACGGCCGCGTCGCCGACGATGGTGTCGACCAGGCGACAATCGGGGCCGATCGAGGATCCGGTGCCGACGACGGTGCGGCCCTCGAGGAGCACGTTCGGAAGGATGCGGACGTCGGCCTCGAGCACGACATCGGTGTCGATGTACGTCGTGGCCGGGTCCACCATGGTGACGCCCTCGCGCATCCAGTGGGTGTTGATGCGCGCCCGCAGCAGGGACTCGGCTTCAGCGAGCTGCGCGCGATCGTTGACCCCCATCGCTTCGGTCGCGTCCTCGCCGGGTGCGGCGAGGACGGGATGGCCCGTGGTGCGGAGCACGGAGATGACGTCGGTGAGGTAGT
>JANOWV010000286.1:0-3347 GCA_031418075.1 Actinomycetes bacterium | reverse complement strand
CGCCGAGCGTCCGTTCCGCCATCGTCGAGCTCCTCGTCTCCTGGAAATGGATGGGGCCGGTCGGCCCCGGTCTGCGCCCCCGGCTCAGGCTTTGAAGCCCGCCAGGACCTGCTTCCAACGCTCCGGTTCGCTCTCGTAGGGAGCGTAGAACGAGAGCCGATCGACGATCCCGCCGTACCGAGCGAGCATCGCCTTCGGGACGGCTTCGGGCTCGGCGACCACGGCAAACGCATCGAGGATGTCTTCGGTGATCAGCTCGCCCATCGCGACCCACTCCCCCTGCTTCGAGAGCCGGTTGAGCTCGGTCTGCAAGTCGCCCCACCCATGGAGCTCGAGCACGCCGCGGTACGCCGGGGTCGAGCCGTAGAACGCGATCTGCTGCTTCGTCCCCTCGCGGGCCTTCACGAACTCCTCCTCGTTGGTGCCCGACACGATGAACAGGGGTCCCGAGATCTCGAAGTCGGCGCGCGTGCGACCGCTGCGAGCGAAGCCCCGCTCCAATGCAGGCAGCGTGACCTCCTCGACATAGCGACGCGTCGTGAACGCGTGGAGGATCACGCCATCGGCCACCTCGCCCGCGACCTCGGTCATCCGCTCGCCAACCGCCGCGAGCTCGATGTGGGGGTCGCCGTAGGGGTTGGGACCGGGGACGAAGAACGGGGTCATCAGGGTGTGCCGGTAGAACTCACCGCGGAAGTCGAGCGGGGTGCCGTCGTTCCAGCAGGTCCAGATCGCCCGCATCGCCAGGATCAGCTCCCGCATCCGCGCCGCCGGGTGCGACCACGGCATCGAGAAGCGCTTCTCGATGTGGGGCTTGATCTGACTGCCCAACCCGAGCCGGAACCGGCCCTTGCTGAAGGTCTGGAGGTCGTAGCCCAGGTTCGCCAGGATCATCGGGCTCCGGGCGAACGCGACTGCGATCCCCGTGCCCAGCTCCAGGGTCTCGGTGTGCTCTGCCGCGATCACGAGCGGGAGGAACGGGTCGTGGCTCGTCTCGGCGGTCAGACCGCCGTCGTACCCAAGGTCCTCGAGGCGCCGCGCGGCCGCCGCGATCCCCTCGGTCCCCGTCGCAGGGATGCCGCCGTCGATCTTCATCGCACTCTCCGCCTCTCGAACGCACTCGCTGGGTCGTCTCGGCTGGGTCGTCTCGGCCGAGTCGTCTCGGCCGAGTCGTCTCGACCGAGTCGTCTCGACCGGGATTCCGTCGGGCACGGTACCCGACCGATCCGGCCCCACACCCCGGGAGCCTGCCGGTGATGCGGCCAAGGAACGGAGGTCCTCGTCGATGTCACACCCCTCCGGTACCGTGCCCCACATGGCCCTCGAGAAGCCGAAGTCGCTCTCCCCCAGCTCCATCTCCAGCTTCAAGGAGTGCCCACTCGCGTTCCGGTTCTCCTACCTCGACCGGCTCCCGGAGCCTCCGTCGGCTGCCGCCTCGAAGGGCACGCTGGTCCACCGTGCACTCGAGCTGCTGATGTGCCGGCCCCCGGACGACCGGTCCGTCGACGCGGCGCTCGCCGACCTCGATCGGGCCCGTGCCGAGCTGGCGAGCGATCCCGAGTTCGCGCTCCTCGACCTCGACGACGACGGGTGGGCCGCGTTCCACGCCGATGCCGAGGCACTCGTCCGGCGGTACTTCGAGCTCGAGGACCCCACGACCATCCACCCGATCGGCATCGAGCTCAAGCTGCAGGCCGATCTCGGTTCCGTGCGCATCCGGGGGATCATCGATCGGCTCGAGCTCGACGACGACGGCGAGCTGGTCGTCACCGACTACAAGACAGGCCGCGTGCCGTCCGAGTTCTTCGAGTCGAAGAGCCTCGGTGGCGTGCACATCTACGCGCTGCTGTGCCAGCACATGCTGGGTCGACGGCCCGCCCGCGTGCAGCTCCTCTACCTGTCGAAGCCCGAGGCGATCATCGCGACCCCCACGGAGCAGACCTGTCGGGGCGTCGAACGCCGCACGAGCGCGCTCTGGACCGCGATCGAGCACGCGTGCGAACGCGAGGACTTCCGCGCCAAGCCCAGCCGCCTCTGCGACTTCTGCTCGTTCAAGCCGTACTGCCCCGCCCATGGCGGCGATCCGGCCCGGGCGATCGAGCTGCGCGGCACCCTCGCCGAAGCGGCCGTACCCGAACCTGCGCTCCGCACCGCCTGACGATTCCGGCCCGGGCGCGTCGACGCACCCACGCACCGGAGCACGGCGAGCGCCACAATGGCCCGATGCGCGTCGTCGTTGCCGAAGAGCTCGCACCTTCCCCCGCTCGCGTGGAGCCGTCGAACCGACCCCCGCTCCGGGTCGGGCTCGTGCAGCACCGTTGGAACCCCGACCCCCAGGAGCACGCAGCAGCACTGGCCGACGGGGTACGCGCGGCCGCCGATGCCGGCGCGCGCATCGTGTGCCTCATGGAGCTGACGCTCTCGCCGTACTTCGCGGTCGACCCGCGTGGCCCCGGCTCCTCGGTGCTCGACGTCGCGATCGTTCCCGAGCCGCTCGTCGGTGGACCGACCCACGCGTTCGCGACGCGCGTCGCGGCCGAGACGGGCGTCGCCGTGCACGCGTCCCTCTACGAGCACGCCGATGGCTCGACCCTCGGCTACAACACGGCAATCTGCGTCGGCTCGAGCGGTGCGCTGCTCGCACACACGCGCAAGACCCACCTCCCCGTCACCGAGGGCTACTACGAGGACCGCTGGTTCCTCCCCGGCGACGATGGGTATCCGCCGATCCCGATCGACGACGCGGTGTTCGGGTTCCCCACCTGCTGGGACCAGTGGTTCCCCGAGGTGGCCAGGGCATACTCCCTCGCCGGCGCCGACGTGCTCGTCTATCCGACCGCTATCGGCTCCGAGCCCGGCCACCCGGACTTCGACACGCAACCCCTGTGGGAACGCGTCATCACGGGGAACGCGATCGCAAACGGGCTCCACATGGTCGTGGTGAACCGTGTCGGCACCGAGGGGCCGCTCGAGTTCTATGGATCGTCGTTCGTGTGCGACCCGTACGGCCGAGTGCTCGCCCGCGCGCCGCGCGATGAGCCGTGCGTGCTCGTGGTCGATCTCGACCTCGATGCCCGCCGCGACTGGCTGACGCTCTTCCCCCTTCTCACCACACGCCGCCCCGACACGTACGGGCCGCTCGTCGACCGCGAGGCGGGAAACGGGCACCGGTAGCATCGACGCATGGCCCTTCCACTCGAATCGTGGACCGACCGGGCTCGCGAGTTCGACGAGGCGGTCGAGAAGTGGCTCGAACCCCGCCGCTCACCGTCGCTCGACCGTCTCTTCTACGGTCTCTCGAGCGCAGCCGACCACGGGATGCTCTGGCATGCGGTCGGCATCAGCCG
>JANOWV010000285.1:0-5421 GCA_031418075.1 Actinomycetes bacterium | reverse complement strand
GCCGTCTTCGGTCGCGATGTGCGAGCATCCCAGGTGACCATTCCATGACGATCGAGGGACGACCCGTGGCCACGAACGAACGCATCATCGAGGAGTTCGAGGACGGCGACTGGATCGTCGTGCTCGACGGCCCGATCCTCGAGGCTTTCTACAAGGGCATCACGCCGACGAATCGACGACACGTGAAGCACGCGACGATCGCCTTCGCCTCCAGCCGGAAGGGGGACATCACCCACATGATCATCTCCCGCAAGGGGGGCGGCGAGGGCGATCGGATCGAGGTGACACCCGCGGACAAGGGCCGCGTCAACGCCCTCATCGCCGCCGCCGTCGAACGAGGGGGGACCCCGGACCCCGGCTGAACCACCCGAAGGGCAGCGTCAGCTCACGCCTCCGGGAACGCCGCGCGGACCACGTGGTCGAGCAACTCGTCGAGCTCGGTCGCGGTGGCCCGGAACGATTCGAGCGGACCACCGATCGGATCATCGACATCGTCGGCCGGATCGGCCCCGAGCAGATCCTCGACCTCCCGTTGCTCGGCGACCTCCGCGAGCCAGGTGTCGAGCGGCTCGCGACCCCGTGGCCGCGCCGACCCCACCCGGGCCAGCTCCTTGAGCGTGAAGACCCGGTGATACGCCGACGGCTCGAGCGCGACGGCTTCGCGCGCGTGCTCGCGCGTCATCCCGAGCACGAGGTCCGCATCGCGCACGATCGGCGGATCGATCGCGCGGCTCTCGTGGGAACCCAGGTCGAGGCCCAGCTCGGAGACCACGGCGACCGCTTCCGGCCACGCCGGTCGTCCTCCGTCGAGCAACCCCGCGGAGCGAACATCGGCGGCGATCCCCCGCGCCGCGAGCTTCGCCGCCAACAGCACCTCGGCGATGGGAGAACGGCACTGGTTGGCGGTGCAGACGACGAGGATTCGGACAGGGGCCACGGACGGCGCAGCGTACCGGCGCGAACCGTCGCTAGCCTCGCGCCATGAGCGAAGGACAGACGATGGCCCAGCGACCGGTCCCGATCGGGAGCGAGCGGGTCACGACGGCGGACTCCATCGTCCTCCGCTCCCCCTTCGACGGCGCTGAGCTCGCGTCCGTCCCGTCGTGCGGAGCCGCGGAGGTCGACCGGGCGGTTGACGCTGCGAGCGCGGCACTCCGGACCGCGCCGCTTCCGGCATGGCGCCGGGCCGAGATCCTCGACACGGCTGCCCGGCTCCTCGGCGAGCGCATCGAGGACTATGCGCGCATCGTCGCCGCCGAGGCCGCCAAGCCGATCAAGACCGCACGCGTCGAAGCTGCCCGGGCCGTCTCCACGTTCACCTTCTCCGCAGGTGCAGCACGCGATCTCACGGGCGAGATGATCCCGATGGACGCATCCGATGCCGGGATCGGAAAGATCGGGTTCACGCTGCGGGTCCCGATCGGCGTCGTCGGCGCGATCAGCCCGTTCAACTTCCCCCTGAACCTGGTCGTCCACAAGATCGCTCCGGCAATCGCGGCCGGCTGCCCGGTGGTGTTGAAGCCGGCCTCGCAGACCCCCATCTCGGCGATCACCCTTGCCGAGATGCTCCTCGACGAGTGCGGGCTGCCGCCCGGTTGGCTCAACATCGTGACCGGAGGTGGCGGGACGGTCGGCAATGCCATCGTCGAGCACGACGACATCGCGATGATCACCTTCACGGGTTCGCCCGAGGTGGGTTGGGGGATCAAGGGGCGTGCCCCCCGAAAGAAGGTGGGGCTGGAGCTCGGGAACAACGCACCGGTGATCATCGAGCCCGACGGCGATGTCGCCGTGGCCGCCGCAAAGATCTCCGTCGCAGGCTTCAGCCACGCGGGACAGTCGTGCATCTCCACCCAGCGCGTGTACGTGCACGACGACGTCGCCGATGCGTTCCTCGCCGACCTCGTGCCCCGCGTCGAGGCCCTCGTCGTGGGTGATCCCCTCGATGACGCGACCGACGTCTCCGCGCTCATCGCGGAAGCGGAACGGGACCGCGTCGACGCCTGGATCCACGAGGCCACGAGCTCGGGCGCGAAGGTGGCGTGCGGCGGGACGGTGGTAAACGGGGTGCTGGCCCCGACGGTCCTCACCGACGTCACGCCCGACATGAAGGTCTGCTCGCTCGAGGTGTTCGGACCGGTCGTCGCAGTCCAGCGGTACTCCGACCTCGACGAGGCGCTCGCGCTGGCCAACGACTCTCGGTACGGACTTCAGGCCGCGATCTTCACGAGCCAGTACGCCATCGCGATGCGCGCAGTCCAGGAGCTCGACTTCGGTGGGGTGCTCGTGAACGAGGTCCCCACGTTCCGGACGGACCAGATGCCGTACGGCGGCCTCCGCGACTCGGGGAACACCCGAGAGGGACCCCGCTACGCGGTCGAAGAGATGACCGAGTCGCGTCTCGTCATCCTGCAGCTCTGACCTCGTCGAATCGCAGGCAGTCCCCGACGGGCTCGGCAAGACGGGATCTAGTCTGCTCCACATGCAGCTGAACGAAGCGAGCGTGCTCATCACCGGCGGAGCTTCCGGCATCGGGCGGGCGACCGCTGAGCGATGCGCGGCAGCGGGGGCGAACGTCTGTGTCGTCGACTTCGACGCCGACGGGGCGATCGCGGTTGCAGAAGCCATCGGCGGAACGTCCTTCACCGCCGACATGGGCGAGTCGGCCGAGGTCGACGCCGCCTTCGCGCACTGCGCGTCGACGTTCGGCGGCGTCGACGTCGCCTTCCTCAACGCGGGCATCGCAATCGGAGTCGCCGACCTCACGGCGCTGACCGACGGCGACTACCGGCGGATCATGCGCGTGAACGTCGACGGGGTTGTCTTCGGGCTTCGCGCCGCGATCCGGGCCATGACGGGCTCGGGCGGTGCGATCGTTGCGACGGCATCGCTGGCCGGGCTCATCCCGTTCCCACCCGACCCGGTCTATGACCTCACCAAGCACGCGGTCGTTGGGCTCATCCGGTCGGCCGCGCCGGGGCTCGCACCGCTCGGCATCACGACGAACTGCGTGAACCCGGGGATGACCGACACCAACATCATCGGCGACGTGGCCAAGCAGGCACTGGCCGCGGCCGACTTCCCGCTCATGGCCCCGGAGCAGATCGCCGACGCGGTGATCCTCGCAGTCGAGAGCGGCGAGACGGGCCGGTGCTACGTCTGCCAGCCGGGTCGCGAGCCGGTCGCCTACGAATTCCGCGACGTCCCTGGACCCCGCACCAGCAGCGCCGAAGGCCGGGTCCCGCCGGGGATCCGGGACGGCAAGCCCCTGTTCGGAGCGCTCGGAGGATCCTGAAGCCCCATCAAGGCGTCCTCGCGATCGCCCGATACCACCGTATGACCGTGGATCGGCCGGCCTCGACGCCGCCGCCCGCGCGGCCGTCCGCGGCCGCGCCCTCTGACCCCCTCCCAGGGCTCGGGGGGCTGCGCACGCACCTCGATCGGTTCGTCCGCCAGCACCGACTCCGATCGCTCGTGGTGGTCGTCGACGACCCGGACCTTGGCCGACAGGCCTTCCGGGCCGGTGCGGGCACCGTCGAAGGCGGCCTGGTCGCAGCCGGACCCGGCGTGACGACCGACCCGCCGCTCCCGCCGGGCGATGTCGACGCCGACATGCTGATGGCGCTGTGCTCGATGAGCCTCCACCTCCAGCTGCTCGGCGAGATCGACGAACCGGACGACATCGGCGAGCTGGCGCTCCGGCGTCTCCCCGGCGTCTACGCCGTCGCGATCGAACGGGACGGTGATGTGACGATGTGCCACGTGTTCGCCACCGCCGACGCTCCCGAAGACGTTGCCCGCCGGGCGGCCGAGGCCCTCACCGCGTCGACCGGCGCAAAGGTCGTCGTGGAGCTACGACGGGACGCGGTCGCATCCCCCGCACCGTCTGCCGTCCCCTCGGCGGCCATCCCCGGACGTCCGGTCCCGTCACCGCGACCGACCGCCCCCCGCGCACTCCGGCGCGCCGCGATCACCGCATCGATCCAGGAACGCTTCGCCGACGCGACGTGGAGCGACGACGCGGCGACCTGGCGCGCCGACGTGGGCTCGGGCGAACGACGCGTTCCCGCCGACGTCCCCGCTCCCCCGTCGCAACTCCGGCCCCCACCCGAGCCCCTCCGTCGCCTACCGACCACACCGACGCTGCTCGCGGTTCGCAGCGTCCCGGAGGACGGGGAGATCGAAGTGCATCTCGCCGTGGGGATCGTCCGCGCGGTCGGTCGCGCGCCGCTCGCGCGCGGTCTCGCAGGCGCCGCGGAAGCGGTCCTGATCGGCATGAGTCAGCTGGATCCCGCGACCGCGGGGTGGATCCCCGCGTGGGTTCGCACGGTCGAGACCACGTCCGACGGACGATTCGTCGTGGCCACATCGCTCAGCGGCACCGACGGTGGACATCGACACGGGATCGCGACCGGCGCGTCGCCGATCGAAGCCGCCGCCCGCGCGACGGCCGTCGCGATGGACGCGTCGTCGATCAGTGCGACCGGCGTGTCACCAGACCCGCAACCCGGCGGGTGATCCCGGCCGGGAGGGTCCCCGAGAACACGGTCGCCACGACGTTGAGCGCGCCGGGGACGCACACCGCTCGGCCCCGCTCGTAGGCCTTCAGCGCAGCCTCGGCGACCTGCTCCGGCGACTGCCAGAGGAACTCGGGCATCCCCGCCTCGGCGTCGATCTGCGCCCGCTCGTGGAACTCCGTGTGGGTGAACCCCGGTGCCAGCACCATCGCCTTGACGCCGGTGCCCCGGAGCTCCTCGTGGATCGCGTTCGTGAAGCTCGACACGAAGGCTTTCGTCGCCCCGTAGGTCGCTCCGTCGGGGGTCGGCTGGTACGCCGCCACCGACGAGACGTTGATCACACCACCGTGGCCACGCTCGACCATCGGCACCAGCGCGGCGTGGGTGAGACGCACCAACGCCACGATGTTGAGCCGGATCTCGGCCTCCTCGTCGGCAACCGGCATCTCGTGAAAGCGACCACTGGTTCCGAACCCGGCGTTGTTCACGAGGAGCTCCACCGGCGCGTCGGCGCGGCCGAGCCGCGCTTCGACGGTCGCGATCCCCGCTTCCGACTCGAGGTCGGCCGGCAGGACCTCGACATCGACGGCGTGCGCCGCCCGCAGCTCGGCCGCGAGCTCCTCGAGGCGTTCCGCGCGACGAGCGACGAGCACGAGGTCGTGCCCTCGGGTGGCAAGCCCGGTCGCGAGGGCGGTGCCGATCCCGGCGGAAGCGCCGGTCACAAGTGCCACGGAGTGCTCCACGTCGATCCCTCTCTCCTGTTGCAGATGCGGATCAGTGGCCCCGAATCACGAAACTCGGATCACAGACCCCGAATCACAGACCCCGAATCACAAACCGATGGCGGCGGAGACGGCCGCCGCCGTCGCCGCGCTCGGCTCGGCGAGCTCGACCTGTTCGATGG
>JANOWV010000284.1:0-2262 GCA_031418075.1 Actinomycetes bacterium | reverse complement strand
ACAACCTCGCCGAGGTGAACAACGACGAGGGGTCGAGCAACTTCGACAACCTGCTCGGCATCGGCGCCGACAACCACGCGATGACGATCGACAGCTCGGCATCGCTCGGGACCGTGACCCAGGTACTCAACGGTGGGGGGTACCCGAACGTGAAGATCGGCGTGGCACCCATCCCGGGTCCGGTGGGGAAGGGTGGCGTGCTCGTGGGAGGCGCCTCGCTCTACATCTCGAACAAGTCGGATGCAGCGAAGCAGGCCGCGGCGTGGGAATACACCAAGTTCCTCACCGAGCCCGAGACGCAGGCCGACTGGTCGGCGAGCACGGGCTACGTCCCGATCCGGAAGTCCTCGATCGACCTCCCGGCGATCGCCGACCTCTGGGCATCGCAGCCCGAGTATCGGGTCGCGTACGACCAGCTCATCACTGGCACGAACAACGTGGCCACGGCCGGCCCGGTGATCGGCGACTACAAGGGTGCGCGCGACGAGGTCCGCACTGCTGAGACCTCGATGTTCACCCAGGGTGTCTCGCCGAAGGCCGCGCTGAAGGCGGCGCGCCAGAAGGCCGACGCTGCCATCAAGGAGTACAACAGCCGCATCGGCGGCTGAGGGCCGTTCGGCCCTACCGGATCGGGGCGGGCGACGACGAGCATCCTCTTCGTCGCCCGCCGGTCCGCGTCCGACACGAGGAGGCCCCGTGCTCGTTCGCTCGAGAAGGCTCTGCACCCTCGCGACAGTGTTCGCGCTCGCCATGGCGGTGTCGCCCGCGGCGTCCGGTGGGAGCGTGGGGAGCCAGGGAGGCGGTTCGACCTGCCCGGTCAAGGCGCTGAAGAAGGGTGAGGCCGTAGAGATCACCTTCTGGCACCAGCTGACCGCCGAGAACGAGGTGGTGCTCGAGGGGCTCGTGGCGGCGTTCGAGGCCGAGCACCCGGACATCTCGGTGCGCCTGGTCAACCAGACGACCTACGTCGACCTGTTCGAGAAGTACACCGCCGGACTCGAGACCGGCGACCTCCCGGACGTCGGCCAGTTCGAGGACACGACCATCCAGCAGCTCGTCGACAGTCAGAGCACGATCGCGATGCAGTCGTGCGTGAAGGCCGACAAGTACTCCCTGAAGGACTTCCTGCCCCGGACGCTGGCCTTCTACACGACCGAGGGCACGCTCCGGTCGATGCCGTTCAACATCTCGAACCCGGTCCTGTTCTTCAACCGCACGGCTGCCATCGCAGCCGGCATCGACCCCGACGAGCCGCCCGAGACGTTCGACGCGCTGCGCGAGTACAGCCAGAAGATCATCGATGCCGGTGCCGCGCGCCACGGCATGGCCCTCCACGTCGAGCCATACGTGAACGAGTTCCTCTTCGCGAAGTCGGGGCTCGAGTACGTCAACAACGAGAACGGGCGAAAGGCTCGCGCGACGAAGTCCGTGCTCGCATCGAAGGGCGGGGTGGGGATCTGGACCTGGTGGCGCGACATGGTCGAGTCGGGGTTGGCGGTCAACACCGGCGCGACTCCCGGCTCGACCGACCATCTCTTCGCACTCGGGACCGGCGACGCGGCGATGACCTTCGAGGCATCGGCCGCGCTCGGGCCGGCGTACGCAGTGCTCAGCTCCGGTCAGTTCCCGGGGGTCGAGCTCGGCGTGTGGCCCCTGCCGGCATTGAAGCCGGGCGGTGGCGTCCCGGTCGGTGACGGCTCGCTGTGGATCCCCAAGGCGTCGAGCCCGGAGAAGCAGGCGGCCGCGTGGCAGCTCGTCAAGTTCCTCGCGGAGCCATCCCAGGTCGCGGCACTGTCGGTGGGCAGCCAGGGTGGCTACATCCCGACGCGGCGCTCCACGCTGGATGATCCGGCGCTGGAGGCGCTGTGGGCCGAGCGTCCCTTCCTCCGGGTCCCCTACGACCAGCTCGCCGCCGGGCCGAACAACGCGACCACGGCCGGCCCGGTCATCGGCGACTACCAGGGTGTGCGCGAGGCGGTCCGCGGCGCGTTCGTGCGCATGCTGACCCAGGGGCTGACCCCGAAGGTTGCGATCCGTCAGGCGCAGGACGAGGCGACCGCGGCGATCCGCGAGTACAACGAGCGGGTCGGCGCGGGGTAGATCCTCAGCGCGAGACGATGACCACCGCGGCGTTCGCGCCGCGACCCACCGTGTGCGCGAGCCCCACCTGTGCGTCGTCGACCTGACGAGGGCCAGCGCGTCCCCGGAGCTGGTCGGCGAGCTCGACGACCTGCGCGAGTGCCGACGCCCCCAAGGGCTCAC
>JANOWV010000283.1:0-4136 GCA_031418075.1 Actinomycetes bacterium | reverse complement strand
CCCGGCCGCACCGAGGCCACCGCGTGGATCCCGGTCGCCGAGCGCATCTTCGCCACCTTCGGTGACGCCGACTGCAAGTGCGCGTTCGTCGTCGCCGGTTCCGCCGAGGTCGCCCACCGGATGCTCGGGCCCGTCGAACACGACGTGATGACGTTCGTCGACCCGGGCCTCGAGCTCGTCACGAGCCTCGGGCTCGAACGGCTCCCCGCGTTCGTGTTCCTCCGCCAGGACACGTCGCTGGCGGCCGCGGCTGAGGGCTGGAACCCGGCCGAATGGCAGCGAGTGGCCCGTCAGGTCGCCAAGTCGATGGCCTGGACGGTCCCCGAGGTCCAGGGTTCCGGGGATCCGGCCCGTTCCCAAGGCTGGCCGGTCGTCCCGGCCTGATTGCGCCAGCCAACAGGCCGGTGCTGCACCACACCGGCCGGATTGTCTAGGGTGGAATCCTCGGTCGACCCCACCGTTGTGACCGACGTGCACACACCACCTCACACCATGACTCTCACCTCCCGCCTCCGTCGCCTCCGCCGTCCTGTCGCGTTCGGCGTGCTGGTCGCGACCCTCGTCGCGTCGGCCGGGATCGCCGGCGGAGCACAGACCCCCGCGCCGAAGCTGAGTAAGCAAGAGCAGGCGGCGCAGCTCCAGGACCAGATCGAGGCCTCCGACATCGAGATCGGCGGGCTGGGTGAACGACTCCATGAAGCCGAGGCACAGCGCGACGCCGCGCAGCAGCACGCCCTCGACGCGGAAGCGCAGATCGCCCAGGCGAGGCAGGAGGTCGAGCGCATCATGACGCTCGTCCGGGCGAATCTCGCGTCGCTCTACCGACGCAGCCTGCGCGGCGACTCCACGTCGGAGCTCGACTTCAGTGCAACGGTCGACCTCCTGAAGCGCGGGCAGTACGCGAAGGCCCAGGCCGACAAGGACGACGAGCTCATCCAAAAGCTCGCCGCCGCCCAGCAGGACCTCGACCTCGAGCGCACCACGGCCAAGCAGGCGCGCGACGCCGCCGCAGCCGAGGGCCAGAAGATCGCCGACGCCAAGGCGGCGGTCGAAGGGGCTCGCGCGCAGCAGCAGGCAGTGCTCGACCAGATCAAGGGTGAGCTCGCCGCGGCGGTCGCGGCCGAGCAGGCCCGGCGCGCCGCGGCTGCAGCACAGGCGCTCGCCACCAAGCCGAGCGGGTCCGAGAAGTACCCCGACGTCGGCCCTCCCAACGGGAGCGCCTCGCAGGCCATCGCCTTTGCACGCGCCGCGGTCGGAGCCGGGTACTCGAACAAGTCGGACCGGATGGGCCCGGAGAACTACGACTGCTCAGGGCTCACGACGATGGCGTGGCGGGCCGCCGGCGTCAGCATTCCCACCGTCTCCACAACGCAGTACGCAGGACTACCGCACGTCCCGCTCAACGCGATCCAGCCCGGTGACCTCATCTTCTATGGGCCCGCCGGCTCGGCCCACGTGGCGCTCTACATCGGTGGCGGCCAGATCATCGACGCGTCGAGCAGCCAGAACCAGGTCTCATTGCGCGGCATCTGGGGATCACCTATCGGAGCAGCGCGCGTCGTCTGACGCGCCACCGAGGTGCAGACGGACCCCGTCCGGCTGACCGCGTTCTCGCACGGCGCGGGGTGCGCCTGCAAGCTCTCACCCGAGGACCTCCGCACGGTACTCGGACTCGTGCGTGCGACCGATGCGGCCGCCGACCCCGACCTCCTCGTCGGCTTCGACACTTCCGATGACGCCGCGGTGTACCGGCTACGCGACGACCTCGCGGTCGTGGTCACGACCGACTTCTTCACCCCGATCGTCGACGACCCCTACGACTGGGGTCGGATCGCCGCCACCAACGCACTGTCCGACATCTACGCCATGGGTGCCACACCATTGCTCGCGCTGAACCTCGTGGGATGGCCGCGCGAGACGTTGCCGTTCGATCTCCTCGCCCGCGTCCTCGATGGTGGCGCCGACGTCGTGCGCGCCGCGGGAGCACTCATCGCCGGCGGACACTCGATCGACGATGCCGAGCCGAAGTACGGACTCGCGGTGGTCGGTACCGTCCACCCGGATCGGGTGCTGACCAACGCGGGGGCCCGTGCAGGCGACGCACTGGTGCTGACGAAGCCCATCGGGCTCGGCGTGATCTCCACCGCCGTGAAGCGCGACGCCGCAGCACCCGAGCTCGTCGCCACCGCGATCGAGATCATGACCACGCTCAACTCCTCGGCACGCGACGCAGCAGTGGAGCTCGGCGACGCAGTCCACGCGGCCACCGACGTCACCGGGTTCGGGCTCCTCGGCCATCTCCGCGAGCTCGCGGCCGCTTCAGGCCTCGCGGCGAACGTCGACCTCGCGGCGGTGCCGGTCATCGACGGTGTGCGCGAGCTGCTCGCGGCCGGGATGGTGGCGGGCGGCACGCAACGCAACCACGCGTTCGTCAGCGAGACCGCACCCGTCGACTGGGGCGACTGCACGATGGATGAGCAGCTCCTTCTCGCCGACGCGCAGACCTCGGGCGGGCTTTTGCTCGCCGTCGATCCCGATCGCACCGACGCCCTCGTCGACGCGCTCCGTGCGCACGGAACGCTTGCCGCGAGCGTGGTGGGCACGTGCGAGGCGGGAAGCCCGGGGTCCCTGCGAGTGCGATGAGCCGGACAACAAACCGCGCCCCGGCCTAAGGTCGCCGGGAGACACCCGACGGCAACCGAAAGCGACGCTCATGGCCCTCCCCCGACGTTCCGCGATTCGCACGGCGATGTTCGCCGCCGCCGTGCTCGGCACCATCTCACTCGCACTCGCGCTTCCCGCGTCGGGTGGTCAGTCGGATCCGACGCTGCCGCCGCTCCAGTTCTCGACCGTGGTCGGCCCCCCGGGGAGCACGTTCACCGTCTCGGGCACCGGCTGCACGAGCGACATCTTCCCGCTGGGGACCGCACCGGGACAGGTCGTGAACGTGACCGTCGGCTTCACACCCACGCCGGTCACCATGACCACGACGGCCGCCAGCGGGACCGGCGCCTGGTCCCTCGACTTCATCGTCCCCGACGGCACTGCACCGGGCCCGTACCCGGTGACGGCGACCTGCAGCCTCCTCGCGCAACCCGGTTCTGTCGCCAGCGCGGCCGCGTCCGTCGTCGCGTTCCAGGTCGCGCCCGTCTCGTACCCGGCCGCGACCTTCACCGTCACCGCGGTTGCCGTGCCGGTGGTCTCGGTGCCCCGGACGACCGGATGACGGCCTGCGGCGTGCCTAGGGGATGACGAGCATCCCCAGCTCGGCCTCGAGCTGGGGACGGGGCTTCGCGCCGAGCGCGGAACGCTCGAGCTTGCCGTCGCGGAACATGCCGATCATCGGGATGCTCTGCACGTCGAACGCCTTGGCGAGCTGGGGCTCTTCGTCGATGTTGACCTTCACGACCTTGTAGGACCCTTCGCGCATCGCGGCGATCTGCTCGACGATCGGCGACACCTGCCGGCATGGCTGGCACCACGGCGCCCAGAAGTCGACGATGACCGGCTTCTCGGACCGCAGCACTTCGGCCTCGAACGTGGCGGTGGTGACCGACTTCACGAGCGGCTCCGCAGGCGCGGCCGGAACGGGCTCGCGCGGCGACTCGCCTGCGCTCACCTGGAGGAGCCAGGCGTGCGCGTCCTGCACGCTCTCCATCGCGACCTGATGCTGCATCGGGTAGTCGCGGTAGATGACCGGCGCGCCGTGGTCCTCGAGCGTCTTGGCGAGCGTGCGGCCCTGCTCGACCGGGATGAGCGGATCGTCGGTGCCGTGCTGCACCAGGACCGGGATGGACTTCGCGGCGTCCCAGTCGTAGTCGAGGCCATCGACGTTCGGGAGATAGGTGCTCATCGCGAGGATCGCGGCGGGGTGCGGCTGCTCGGACGCCCGCAGCCCGAGCGCGACAGCGAGGGCAGCCCCCTGCGAGAAGCCGGCGACGATCGCCTCCCCCCGGGGCTTGTCGTGCTCGGCGCACACCTCGTCGAGCAGCGCATCGAGCTCGTCGAGAGCATCGAGGAAGCCCTGATCGGTACCACCTCCACCGCCGACCGACGAGAGGTCGTACCAGGCGAACCCCGGCGGCGCGGCCCGATACGCGTAGCACGCCTGGGTCCACGCGGCGAGGACAAGGGCG
>JANOWV010000282.1:0-3833 GCA_031418075.1 Actinomycetes bacterium | reverse complement strand
CCCCCCGGGCCCCCCCCCCCCCCCCCCCACCACCCCGGCCCATCTACGGGTCCGCCGGCCCCAGCGCCCCGCCGCGCGCGGCATCACCATCGCGGCCCGCCCCTCGACCCGGACGACCGACCCCTCGACCGCGATCGACTGGACTTCACGGGCCACGAAGGCGACGACGAACGGTGCCGGCGAGTCGTTCTCCATCTCGATCACGACCGCTGGTTCGGCCGAGCCGCTGCCGGCGATTCCGTACGCGTACAGCACCGCATCTCCGCCCGGCACGCGCATCGCGGTGCGGACGACGGGTCGGTCGTCGACCAGCGTCTGCCGGATCGTCGACTCTCGTCGGGGCACGTACCAGCGATCGTCGCCACCGATCCACCAGTCCAACGACCAGGTCGCGTCGAGGAACGCCACCGCTCCGTGTGCATCGACCCGAGCGAGCGGCGGCTCGTCGAGGACTCCGACGAACGTCAACGGATGCCGTGCAGCTCGGCTTTGGCCTCACGCAACATGAGGGTCGGCACGATCGACTCCGGTTTCGCGCCGTCGTAGAGCACCGCGCCGACGATCGCGGCGATCGGCGCGTCGACCTCGTTGCGGCGAGCGAGCTCGAGCACCGCGGGTGTGCTCTTCACTCCCTCGGCGACCATCTTCATCTCGGCGACGATGTCGTCGAGTGCCCGCCCGCGGCCGAGCTCGAAGCCCACGTGGCGGTTCCGGCTCTTCTCGCTCGTGCACGTCGCGACGAGGTCGCCCATGCCCGCAAGGCCCGAGAAGGTCAGCGGATCGCCGCCGAGTGCGACCCCGAGCCGGGCCAGCTCGGCGAGCCCCCTCGTCATCAGCGCGGCCTTCGTGTTGTCGCCGTACCCGAGCCCGGCCGCGATCCCGGTGGCGATCGCGATGACGTTCTTCAATGCGCCGGCGATCTCGCAGCCGACGACGTCGGGGTTGGTGTACACGCGAAACGTCGTCGTCATGAAGAGCTGCTGGAGCTGTGCTCCCGCTTCGGCATCGCCGATCGCGACGACAGACGCGGTCGGCTGCCCTTCGGCGACCTCACGGGCGAGGTTCGGGCCGGTGAGGACCCCGATGCGGTCCGCCCGATGGTCGGGCAGCACTTCGGCGATCACCTCGGTCATGCGCAGGAACGTGCCCTGCTCCACGCCCTTGGAGAGGCTCAGGATCGCCACGTCGTCGTCGATCGCGACGCTCGCCTCCGAGAGGACGGTCCGCAGCCCGTGCGATGGCACGCCGACGATCACCGCGGTCGCGCCGGCACACGCCTTCGTCAGGTCGGCGGTCGACCGCAGCTGCTCGGGGAGTGCGATTCCCTCGAGGTACCGCGGATTGTGGTGCTCGGTGTCGATCGTCGTCGCAAGCTCCGGATCGCGTGCCCAGAGCGTCACCTCAGCATGCTCGGCGACGATCGCCGCGACCGCGGTCCCCCACGATCCTGCCCCGATCACCGCCACGCGCTCTCGGGCCGTGGCCTTCGACGGACTCATTGCGGCGCTCCTCCACCCCGAACGGCCGGACGCGCCACGGCGGTGCGCTCGTCGCGCCACCACCAGTCGTCGTCGCCTTTCGGTCGCTGCGGGTAGATCGCCCGGGCGCGGGCGACGCACGCGGCGATCGCAGTCATGATCCGGTCCGTCGCCTCGTAGAGGTCTTCGCCGGGCCCGATGCGCACCGGGTCGCCAACCACCGCCGCGACCGCGACACCGGTCCGCCAGCGCGGCTTGCGGCCCTTGAACATGATGCGATGGCCTCCCCATAGGCCGACCGGCGTCACCGGCACGCCCGAGGCAGCCGCGAGTCGCGCCGTCCCCGTCTTGCCGGCCATCGGTTCGAGGTCGAGCGAGATCGTGCCCTCCGGGAAGACCGTCACGCACTCGCCCGTCTCGAGCGCGGCAACCGCCGCGTCGAGCGAGGACGCGGCATCCGCAGTGTTGCGTTGCACCGGGATCTGCCGGATCCGACCGAGCGCCCAGCCAAGACCCCGCTTGTCGAACAGCTCGGCCTTGGCCAGGAACCGGACCCGCCGCCGCCGCTGGTCGGCGACATAGGCCAGGAGCAAGGGATCGAGATAGGAGACGTGGTTGCTCGCGAGCACGACCGGCCCGAAGGTGGGGATGCGGTGCGCGCCCTCGACCGTCCAGCGCAGCCCGTGGCGCAAGGGCTGAATGACCGCGCCGCGCGCCAAGACGTAGACGGGCTCCACGCCGGTAGCATACGCAGGCCGATGGTCCTTCCTGCAGCGTCCGCTGGACCTCCTCCTTCCGACACGCGTGGCGACGGTGGGGCCCCCGGACGCGTCGGTGTCGTCCTCCCCATCCGTTCCTTCGATGGCGCGAAGGAGCGGCTCTCGGATCGCCTCTCCGGGACAGCCCGCGCCGAGCTTGCGCAGGCGCTCGCAACGCATGTGGTCGCCGCGGCCACACCGCTACCGATCGTCGTCGTGTCGTCGGCTCCCGAAGTCGGAGCGTGGGCGCGTGACCTCGGAGCCGAGGTGCTCGACGATCCCGGATCGGGGCTCGACGACGCGGCCTCGGCGGGGTGCGACCACCTCGCCGGGCAGGGGTTCGAGCGGGTGATCGTCGCGCACGCCGATCTCCCCGACGCCGGACCACTCGCTCCCCTCGCGGCAGGTCGAGGTCACGACGAGATCGTCCTCGTCCCCTGTCATCGCGAGGACGGGACCAATGTGTGCTCCATCCCCCTCCCACGCACCTTCGAGTTCTCGTACGGGCCCGGCTCGTTCCGTCGACACGTTGCCGCCGCGACACGACTCGGACTGACGGTCGCGGTCGTGCGCCGTGCCGACCTCGCTTTCGATGTCGACGTCCCCGCCGACTACGAACTCCTGTTGTCCCGGAGCACGACATGACGAATCAGGCGCCCACACCGTTCTCGGTCCCCGGGCGGGTGCTCGCCATCGGCGCGCACCCTGACGACATCGAGTTCGGGTGCGGAGCGACCCTGGCGAAGTGGAGCGCGGCGGGTGCGGAGGTGCATCTCCTCGTCTTGACCGACGGCTCGAAGGGCACCTGGGACGCCGATGCCGACATCGCTACCCTCGTCGTCGAGCGCGAGTCCGAGCAGCGGGTCGCGGCCGATGCGCTGGGAGCAGCCGAGGTCCGACATCTCCGGATCGTCGACGGCGAGCTCGAGAACGACACCGAGACACGGGCCAGGGTCAGCGACGCGATCCGAGACGTACGCCCCGAAGTCGTCCTCGGACACGACCCCTGGAAGCGGTACCGCCTCCACCCTGATCACCGCAGAGCGGGCGAGGTGACCATCGAGGCCATCGTCGCAGCTCGCGACCCCCACTTCTTCCCGGGCCGGGGAGCGCCGCATCGCCCCGACGCGCTCCTCCTCTTCGAGGCCGAGATGGTCGATCACGTCGAGGATGTCACCGAGCACCTGGACACGAAGGTTGCGGCCCTGCTCGCCCACCGGAGTCAGTGGCGTTCGACGATGGGCATCGACGAGGGTGATCGCCGCTCCGACGAGCAGCGCGAGGCCTTCGCAGAGCAGGTCCGAGCCGACGCGGCGGCCGCGGCATCCGACGCCGACTTCGGCCTCGGCGAGGCGTTCAAGCTGGTACAGCCGCTCTGATCCCGGCGCGGCCCCGTCGGGCCGCGATCGCACCTGACCCGAGACGCGACGAAGGGGCCCCGGAGGGCCCCCTCGCACTCGTGCTCTTCGACTGCCTACTTGCGCTTGGCAGCCTTCTTGCGACGCTTGGCCGGAGCCTTCTTCGCCGCTGCCTTCTTGCGACGCTTGGCCGGAGCCTTCTTCGCCGCTGCCTTCTTGCGACGCTTGGCCGGAGCCTT
>JANOWV010000281.1:0-1578 GCA_031418075.1 Actinomycetes bacterium | reverse complement strand
TCATCTGCCTCGAGGACCGAGCGCGCGCCCGGGAACTTCCGCTGCGCCTGTTCGCGGTAGCAGGTCGTGGAGTGCACCGGGTCCGAGTCGAATTCAGGGATCACCTTGGTCCCGAAGACCTCCAGCATCTCGAGCGCTTCCTCGTGCTCGAGTCCCTCGGCCGGGAGGCCGAAGACGACCTGGTCGCACCCGACGTCCTGGTAGCGGACGACCTGCTCGCACACCTCGTCCGGCGTGCCACACAGCATGTACCCGCCCTCGATGAGCTGGTCGAGCAGCTCTTCGGTCCAGGGCAGCGAGATCGGAGGGCTGGGCCACACGATCGCGTCGGGCGACTTCGGCATCGTGTCGTGGTACATGTTCACCATCGTCACCAGGTAGCCACGGCCCGCGCTCATCGCGATCTCCCGGGCGCGCGCTCGGTCCTCGAGGCAGATGACCGCGTTCGTCATCATCACGTTGTCGTTCTTGTACTGGCCGACCTGCTCGGTGGGCGACTGGATCGCCTCCTTATACGCCTCGACGCGGCCCTTGAGGTTGTGGATCGGCTCGAAGTTGAACGCGATCGCACCGATGCCCATCTGGCCGGCCGTCGCGAACGTCCCCGGATTGCCACAGGCGACCCAGATCGGTGGGTGGCCCAAGCCGTAGGGCTTCGGGAGGATGTTGTGCGGGCTGGGCACCACGAAGTGCTCGCCCTGGTAGTCGTAATCACGCTGCTCCCACATGCGCGGGATCTCGCGAATGACCTCGTTCCACTCCGCCTTGGTCTCGCTGACGTCGAGGATGTTGAAGGTCGCGACCTCATGGCTCCCCGCGCCACGTCCGGTCCCGAACTCGAAGCGGTGATCAGTGATGTGATCGAGCATCGCCGCGCGCTCGGCGTGGCGAACAGGATGCTCCTTACGCGGCGAGAGCGAGCAGATCGCGGAACCGAGGTGGATCCGCTCCGTGCGCGCGGCCGAGTATCCGATCAGCACGTCGCTCGCGGACATGTGGCTGTACTCGGTGAGGCCGTGGTGCTCGCCGAACCACACGTACTTCCAGTTGTGCTGATCGGCGACGACGGCGTAGTCGAGCTCGCGCATGAGCTCGGTGTGCTCGGCCTGCGTGTCGTGGGCAGCCGGTCCCGGCGTGTACCCGTTGAGGAAGATCCCGAATTCCACGTGCTGCCTCCTGGGGCGTCGTGTGTTGCGCGTTGGCGCGTTTGGGTGAACGGGGAGGACGCTTTACGGACGGATGCCGAAGCGTTCGAGGCCGTACGCCGCGATCGCGTTGCCTCTGAGGACTGCCTGGCACTCGGCCGCATCCATCCCGGCCGCCGCGAACAGCTCGCGAGCGATCTTTCGGGAGTGGGGAAAGGTGCCGTCGGAGTGCGGGTAGTCGGTCTCGAACAGGATCTGCTCGAGCCCGACATCGTTGCGGCACTTCAGGCCATGGAGGTCGTCGAAGACGCAGCCGAACACCCGACCGCGCACCTGCTCGCTCGGAGCGACCCGGAGGTCGACCCCGCCCACGCCGTCGCGCCACACGCTGTCCATGCGCTCGAGCTGGAAGGGCATCCAGCCGACCTGGCTC
>JANOWV010000280.1:0-2033 GCA_031418075.1 Actinomycetes bacterium | reverse complement strand
GGCCCGCTTCTGCTCGGGCCGCGGTGTCCTCGTCAATGACCCGCTCCGCCAAGAAGGCGGGAGCATCGAGGGTTCGATCCTGCACATCGATCCGCCCCGGCACTCCGAGTACCGACGTCTGCTCAACCGCGAGTTCACCCCGCGGGCGGTCGGCAAGATGGAGGACCGGGTTCGGGACCGCACGCGGGTGCTGCTCGATGCCATCCCCCGGGGCGAGGAGGTCGATGCGATCGACGTCCTCGCGGCTCCGTTGCCCGTGATGGTCATCGCCGACGTCCTCGGCGTCCCGGAGGACGAACGCTCGGAGTTCCGACGTTGGTCCGATGCCACCATCCTCGCGTCCGACGGCCGCGACGCGCTCCCGCCCGACGCGATGCAGTCCGTGATGGAGCTGCACGCCTTCCTCCAGGAGCACGCGGAGCGTCAACGTGCGGACCCGGGCAACGATGTGGTCTCGCTGCTCGTCCAGTCGACGATCGAAGGGGAACCGCTCTCGGCCGGCGAGCTCGTCACGTTCAACCTCTCGCTGCTGGTCGCAGGCAACGAGACGACCCGCCACCTCATCTCCGGCGCCTTGGTTGCGCTCGCCGAGCACCCCGACCAGCGAGCCCGCCTCGCCGCCGAACCCGCGGCCATCCCCGGCACGATCGAGGAGTGCCTCCGGTGGGTGACGCCCATCCAGCAGTTCGGCCGCACCGTCGTCGCCGACACGACCGTCGGTGGCGTCGACGTTCACGCCGACGAGTTCCTGCTCATGCTCTACGCGAGTGGGAACCGCGACGAGGCCGCGTTCGGCCCCACGGCCGACCAATTCGACGCCTTCCGACCCGTCACCACCCCGAACCTCGCGTTCGGCTTCGGCGAGCACCTCTGCCTCGGCGCCGCGCTCGCCCGGCTCGAGGGCCGCGTCCTCCTCGAGGAGCTCCTGGCCTTCTCGCCCGACTTCGAGATCGCGGGACCCGGCGAGCGTGCCGCCTCCAGCCTCGTCCGCGGCCACGAACGCTTGCCGATTCGATTCCCCTGACGGGTCAGGTCAGGGGCGCGGTCCGATCATGTCGCCCGCCAGCGCCCGCAGTCGATCGACGATCGGCTGCGGCGCCGCCAGGCCGAAGTCGGAGATGTCGTTGTCGGCCCACTGGACCCCATACGCACGCTTGGCGTTCTTGGCCACGAAGAGCGCCCGGTTGAAGTCGTTGAGGTAGGCCGCCGCACCGAGCCCGGGGAGGTCCACGCCCTGCTCGAAGTCTCGTTGGCTCGTCACCGCGACGACTGCGTCGGTCGCGCCCCCCGTCCCCGTGACCGGGTTCGGCCAGAACGAGATCGTGTAGAGCTTCCCGCCCTGCGGGCTGGTGGGGTTGGATGCCACCTCGTAGGCGCAGGTGTCCTTGCTGATCGGATCGACGCCGAGCCTCGTGACCGGGCCGCCGAACTGCGCCTCGATCTGGGAGATCGCGAGCAGCTTGCACGGCTTCGGGGTCCGCTTCGCGGCGTCGGCGACACCGGTCCCAACCAGGACGACGACCAGCGATGCCGCGATCCCGACGCCGACCCTGCGGACCATCTCGTTCCTCATGGGGTACCAGCTCCTCGCGTTGATGCCATCAGGTGGTGTCGATCGCTTCCTCGACGGTCCGGCGAGCACCGTTCCTCCCGACGAGCGTCCAGGTGATCCCGTAGACGTCGGCAACACACAGTCCATCGAACACGGCGACACCCTCACGAGCCGGTTGGATCGAGAGGTATGACGTCCGAGCCTCGGCGGGCATCACACACGACGGGGTCGTGCTGTCGATGACGGCCTCGACGCGAGCCGGGCGGGACGCGCTCCACGGGACGCGGAGCCGAAGGGTCCCGTCATCGTTGATCGACGACGTCCACGGGGTCTCGCCGAGTCGCGGCGCGAGCTCCTCGTCGATCTCGATCCCGCCGCTGGAACGGACGGTGGGGTAGGCACCCCAGCCGGCGGCCACGCCCGACGTCTTCTCGAGCGAGATCGAGGCGACGGGCACCAAGATGCCTTCGCCGGCGACGTC
>JANOWV010000279.1:0-4814 GCA_031418075.1 Actinomycetes bacterium | reverse complement strand
AGACTCATTAAATCAATATTTTAAACTGGTTAGCCAAGAGACTTTGGCATATTTAAAAGCTTGGCAGCCGCCTTCAAGTAGCGAGTCTGACAATAGCTTAGAAGGCTTAATCAGTGAAACTTTCTTTGCGCGTTTTCGCGTTAATTTGCTAGTAGATAATCAAAATACCGTTACGCAAGCGCTTAATCAGCCTGTGATTTACGATAACGACCCTAGCCTGCAATCCTTATTTGGCGCGGTTGAGAGTGCATCTGAGAGTTCTGTTTTACCAAGCTTTTTGCGCCTGCGTGTGGGCAATTTGCATAAAGCCGATGGTGGAGGCCCGTCGAACCCGCGCCGTCGCAGCGCTTCGGCGGCTCGAAGCCCCGCAAGCGATGCGCCGACCACGACGACGGTCTCCGGTGCGGCCACGCGGCGACGATATCCGGCGCGTGCATGCGTCTCGTCGGGAGATGCGACCCACGCTCGGCTGGCACCCGGGCGGCGAAGTCGCCCCGACCATGACGCCCGTGTCATCCTTGCTCGGGCCGGTCGCCATCGGCCCCGACACCGCCGATCCCGCCCGGAGCGGAGCATGCCCGCCCAACGATCACCAGCTCGGGGGTCACCCGGTGTGGCCTCATCCGGCGTGCCGTCGTCTGGTGGCCGACCGGCGGGCGACGTCACCGGCCGACCGCTCGCGCTGCGCGACGTCAACCTCGACCGCTTCCTCCACCCGCGTTCGGTCGCCGTCATCGGCGCATCCGAGACGCCACGCAAGGCGAACACGGCGATGACGGCGCGCCTCGCACGTTGGGCTCGCGAGAACGGCGCCGAGTTCTTTCCCGTCCACCCCGTCTACGACGAGGTGCAGGGTGCCCCCTGTGCCCGCACCATCGCGGAGGTCCCGGGTCCCGTCGACCTCGCGGTCATCCTCACGGGCGCCGCGGTCGACACGTTCGCCGAGGTCGCAGCAACCGGCGCCCGGTTCGCCGTGATCTTCGCCGCCGGCTTCTCCGAGGCGGGAGCGCAGGGTGAAGCGCTCGAGGAACGGCTCACCGAGCTCGTCCGTGCCGGCTCGACGCGGCTCCTCGGGCCCAACACGAACCTCAACGCGTTCGAGGAGTTCCGCGACGACCTCGCCGGCCCCGCGATCGCCCTCGTGACCCAGAGCGGCCACCAAGGTCGACCGGTGTTCCAGGGCCAGGAGATCGGCATCCGCCTCACCCACTGGGCACCCACCGGGAACGAGGTCGACCTCGAGTTCGCAGACTTCGCCCGGTACCTCGCCGACCAGCCCGAAGTCGGTGTGATCGCGGCCTACATCGAGGGATTCAAAGACGGGCGCACGCTGATGCTGGCCGCCGACCACGCGGCGCGGGCGCAGACACCGATCGTCGTCGTGAAGGTCGGGCGCACGGACGAGGGCCGGTCGATGGCCAAGGCCCACACCGGCCACCTCACTGGGTCCGACGCAGTGGTCTCCGCGGTCTTCCGTCAGTTCGGCATCACGCGCGTCGACGGCCTCGACGAGCTGCTCGACACCTCGGCCGCGCTCGCGCGGACGCGTCCGGAGTCCCCACCGAGCTGGGGTGCCGACGGGCCCGGTGTGTGCATCTACGCCGTGTCGGGCGGCACTGGCGCGCACATGGCCGACCTGGTCGCGGCGAGCGGGCTCCGTCAGCCGTCCCTCACCTCCGCCACGCAGGCAGCGCTCCACGACGGGCTGATCCCCGAGTACCTGCGCGTCTCCAATCCCGTCGACTGCGGCGGCCCACCGGTTGCCGACCGTCGGGGCCGCGAGATCCTCGACCGCATCCTCGCCGACGACAATGTCGACGTCTTGGTCGTGCCGATCACCGGTGCCGTCGCGCTGTTCAGCGATCCGCTGACCCGAGACCTCATCGAGGTCGCGCCCACCACTCCGAAGCCCATCTTCGTGGTCTGGGGTGCACCGGCCGGCACCGACGACACCTACTACCTGCGTCTCCTCGAGGGCGGCCTACCCGTCTTCCGCACCTTCTCGAACTGCGTCGGCGCACTCAGGGCCTACGCCGACTACTGGACGTTCGCCGGTCGGTTCCGCTCCCCGTTCGCGAACGTCCCGACCAAACCATCAGCCGCCGCGAAGCGGGCCCGCGCGATCCTCGGCGAGGCCGAGTCCGGCGACGCACTGAGCGAGCACGCCTCCAAGCGGCTGCTCGCGGCGTACGGCATTCCCGTGACCAAAGACGTCCTCTGCACCAGCGCAGCGGGGGCAGTCCGCGCGGCGCGGGACCTCGGCTTCCCGGTCGTGATGAAGCCCTCGTCCCCCGATCTCCTGCACAAGACCGAGCACGGGCTCGTCGCCGTCGGGGTCGACTCGACCGCAGCCGTCCGCTCCACGTTCACCGACCTCGACCGTCGGGCCCGGAAGGCAGTGGGGAGCCACGGCACCGTCGAAGGGATCCTCGTCTGCCCGCAAGTGACCGGTGGCGTCGAGACGGTCGTCGGGGTGTCGCGCGACGACCTCTTCGGCCCGGTCGTGACGGTGGGGCTGGGCGGCGTGTTCGTCGAGATCCTCGGCGACGTGACGTTCCGCGTCCCTCCGTTCGATCGCGACGAGGCCCATCGCATGCTCGACGAGCTCGCCGGCGTGCAGCTCCTGCGCGGGGTGCGAGGCAAGAAGCCATCCGACACAAAAGCGCTCATCGATGTGATCATGCGAGTCCAGACGCTCGCGATGGATCTCGCCGATCCGGAGTTCCCCGAGCGCTTGCAAGAGCTCGACATCAACCCATTGGTCGTGCGGCCGCGTGGAGCGGTCGCCCTGGATGCCCTGGTGGTACGCGAATGAGTGAGAGTCCCGACGTCGACACCGAGCTGCTCGCGGAGGTCCGCGACCAGGTCCTGTGGCTGACGCTGAACCGACCAGATGCCGGCAACGCCATCACTCCGGCGGTGCGGAACCGGATGATCGAGCACCTCGAGGCGGCCAACGGCTCGTTCGACGTGCGCGCGATCGTGCTCACCGCCACGGGCGAGAAGCACTTCTGTACCGGCGCCGACCTTCGGGCCGGTCGGGCGGCCCCGCCGCCGCGCCCCGAGGGTGCACCCGAGCGCGTCTCCGGCGACGCGGCCCGCATGATCCGCACAGGTATCCAGCGGCTCATCGGCTCGATGCTCGACTGCGAGAAGCCGATCGTGTGCGCACTCAACGGCACGGCGGCTGGCGGTGGCGCGGCGATGGTGCTCGCATCCGATCTCGTGATCGCGGCCGACACCGCCAGGATCATCCAGGTCTTCGTGCGCCGGGGCCTCATCCCCGACGGGGGCGGCACCTATCTCCTGCCCCGACTCGTCGGCTTGCAGAAGGCCAAGGAGCTCGTCTTCTTCGGCGACGACCTCTCAGCCGTCGATGCCGAACGCATCGGTCTCGTGAACAAGGTGGTCCCCGGCGCGGAGCTCACGGCCGCGGCGACGGAGTGGGCGACCCGACTCGCGTCGGGCCCGACCCGGACCATCGGGTTCGCGAAGCGGCTCCTCAATCGCTCCCTCGACACCGACCGGGCGACGATGTTCGAGGAGGAGTCGCTCCTCGTCGAGCTCGTGACTGCCACCGAGGACTCCACCGAGGGGATGATGAGCTTCGTCGAACGGCGACCGACAGAATTCAAGGGCTGGTGACGGTGCTCAAGGACGCAACCGCGATCGTCGGGATCGGTCAGACCGAGTTCGGGAAGGGTCTGGTCGACACCGAGCTCTCGCTCGCATGTCAGGCGATCTCACTCGCGCTCGACGACGCCGGCATCGCGCCAGCCGAGGTCGACGGTCTCGCGTCGTTCACGATGGAGCCCAACCGTGAGGTGGACGTCGCCCGCAACGTCGGGCTCGGCGACATCACCTACTTCTCTCAGGTCGGGTACGGCGGGGGTGCAGGTTGCGGCGTCGTGCTCCAGGCCGCGATGGCGGTGGCAACGGGCCAGTGCCAGGTGGCGGTGGCATGGCGCGCGCGCAAGCGTGCATCCAAGGCCAGTCGACCCTGGGCCCAGGTCCCGCAGCGGCTCGCCGACCACTGGCAGTGGAGCCGCCCCTGGGGTCTGCTGCGTCCGGTCGACGAGGTGGCGATTCTCACCCGTCGCTACATCCACCAGTTCGGCGCCACTCGCGACCACCTCGCGAATGTCGCGCTCGCGTTCCGCAAGCACGCGAACCAGAACCCAACGGCGACGATGTTCGACAAGCCGATGACCCGTGAGGACTACTTCGCGGCCCGCATGATCTCCGAGCCGCTCTGCCTCTTCGACAACTGTCTCGAGACCGACGGCGCGCTCGCGGTGGTGATCGTGTCGGCTGAGCGCGCGGTCGACCTCCCGCATCCCCCGGTCTACGTGCACACCGGAGCGCAGGGCTTGCCACCCCAGCATCAGACGATGATCAACTACTTCAACGACGATCCGCTCCGTGGCCCGTCGTGGGCCGCCGCACGCCAGCTCTGGCGCAATGCCGACTTCGGGCCGGCAGACGTGAAGGTCGCGCAGATCTACGACGCGTTCAGCCCGCTCGTGCCGCTCTCGCTCGAGGGCTACGGATTCTGCGAGCGGGGCGAAGGGGCGGCGTTCACCGAGGACGGCGCACTGGAGTGGCCCGACGGTCGCCTCCCCACCAACACGGCGGGCGGCGGGATGTCGGAGGCGTACGTGCACGGCTTCAACCTCGTGCTCGAGGGCGCCCGGCAGCTGCGGGGCACCTCCACCGCGCAGGTGGAGGGCGCGGACACCTGTCTCGTCACCAGCGGCGAGGGCGTGCCCACCAGCGCGCTCCTGCTCAGGAACTGACCGGCTCAGGAACACGAG
>JANOWV010000278.1:0-2640 GCA_031418075.1 Actinomycetes bacterium | reverse complement strand
CAGCTCCTCGCGGGGATGGCGCGCTGGCATCGACGCGGTGAGCCGAAGGCGACCGAAGAGCTCCCCCTGATCGACGTCGCGCGGCTGCGTCCACTCACTGCGCTGCTACGGATCGCCGACGGTCTCGACCGGGGGCGCAGCGGCGTCGTCCAACATGTCGACGTCCGCATCGGGCCTTCCCTCGTCGTCCTGCGAGTGCGGGCCGACGATGACTGCGAGCTCGAGCTCTGGGGTGCACGCCGTAAGCGCGGGTTGTTCGAGAAGGTCTTCGAGCGCGACCTGGAGCTCACCGTTGCGCCGGCGGCACCAGACGACGGCGGATGAGTACCGGCTTCAGGGTGCCGTCTGGCCCGTCACCGTCTGATGAACGATGCGCGCCGTCGTCTCGACCAGGTCCCGACGCTCGACGCCCAGCGGCTCGAGATCCGCGTGGAACGCCGCCATTCGCTCCATCATCGAGGAGAGCGCGGCGGCCGCCGCCATGGGACCGATCCCCGCGCTGACGCGTCCGGCGCGCTGTGCTGCGGTGACCTTGTCGGCGAGGCCTTCTCGCAATGGACGCAACGACTCGTTGCGCACGTTCCTGAACCGCTGATCGCCTTCTTGGGCCGCGAGGTTTCGTATGCGCAGCACCGCGCGATGTGAGTCCCAGTACTCGATGAACGCATCGACGAGCTCGCGGGCAGTGGACAGGCCTTTGGCGCCCTCCCAGTCGCGGGCCAACAGCTCGCCGAGAGGAGCGAGATCCTCCCCCACCTCGTCGGCGAGCGCGAGCACGGCCGACGAGACGTCCCGGAAGTACTGGTAGAAGGTCGCCGGCGAGGTCCCGACATCACGTGCGATGTCGACGACCCGCAAGTCACGGATGCCGGAGTCCTCGAGTAGCCGCGTCGTCGCATCGAGCAACCGTCGCCTGGTGAGCGCACCACGCTTGCCGAGTGCGCGCCCGTCGAGGGCGATGGCGTCAATCGACACGGTCGCGCACGCTAGAGGGTGTCGCCCGCCGACATCAGTGTGCCGGGGTACGGCGTCATCAGCTCTTCGCGCCAGTCGGTGAGGAACTCGCGCGCCCGGGCGCGCCAGGCCGCGATGCGTTGGTCCGTCGCTTCGGTGGCCGCCTCCATGAGCCGGCAATGGTCCTCGGTTCCGGTGGCCCAGATGGTCATCACCTCGGTGTCGGTCAGCAGCACTTCGTACGCCCCGACGAGGTGGTGGCCATAGTCCGCCGCGATCGGCGCCCACTCGTCGCGCACGGCTGCGAGGTAGTCGAGCGCGACGCCGGGCCGGCACTTCGAGAGCTCGTGTACGAAGACGCTGCCCTGCGTCCCGGCCGCGGCGAGGTCCGCCATCGATGGACACCCCGGCGCACCCGCGAGCAACCGGTCGACACCGCCCGTGCGCACCTTCAGCGCGTCTCGCCACCACGCTTCGAGCTCGGGTGTGCTCGTGCGCCGGAGGTTCGTCCGCTCCATCAGGGCGCGCCAGCCATCCCATCCCCCGACGCATTCCCACAGGTTGATCACTTGGGGCCAGCGTCCCGTTGACCCCATCGTGTACCAGGTGCCGACGAGGCCGAGCGTTCCGCCCGAGGCGTCACCCGCTCCACGTGCGGCCGTGAGCTCCATGTAGGGCATCGCCCCCTCACCGACGATGTCGATGATCTCGTGGAGATAGACGTTCCGCGTTGCGCGCGGGGAAGAAGGAGACATGGCGGCGCAGCGTACGTTGCTCGTGCGTGGTCGTGCCACGATGTCGTACGTGTCCTCGCCCGAACTCCCGACCGATGGTCGACTCGTCGTGCTCGCGGGCCCGGCGGTACTCACGTCACCCGACGGCGCCGGCCTCTCCGGACTCCGCTCGTTCGCGGCGCAAGGCGCGCTCGGCGTCGCCAACACCTGGGGCGCAAAGGGCGTCTTCGACTGGGACAGTCCCCACCACCTCGGGACCTGCGGCCTCCAGACGCGCGACTTCGAGCTCCTCGGCTGGTCCGACGTCGACGCGATCATCGCGACCGGAATCGACGAGGCCGAGTCGCCGCGCGATCGTTTCTCGCTCGCGCCGGTCTTCGACGTCGCACCCGACGCGCTCGACTCGCTTGCCGGTACCGTCCATTCGACCGGCCCACCACCGGTGAACGAGCTGTACCCGCGGCTCGCCGCGGTGGCCCAGCCCGGTTTCGTCGACGATCGCGTACCACTCCACCCCGCGCGCGCGGTCGCGGAGCTCGGTGCCGCGCTGCCGGCCGGGGGTCTCATGACCGCCGATCCGGGGATCGCCGGACTGTGGGTCGCCCGCACGTTCCCGACCCCGGCTGTCGCTCCCGGTGGTCCCCGGCGTGTCGTCGTCCCCAGCCGGTGGGAGCCCGGTCTGGCTGCTCGCATCGCGGTGGCCGCGGCGACCGAGGGTCGACCGGCGATCGTGGTCACGACTGATCACGTGGATCCGGCGACGGCCGCCGTCTACGACGCTGCCGCCGCGGCGGCCCTTCCCCTGGTTCTGGTCGTGTGGAGCCAGCACACGACGCTCCGGCGCGTGGACGAGCACCGGGAACAGCTGGACGCAGCGATCGGAGGCGGCCGCACCGCCGTCATCTCGGTACCGGTCGACCTCTCGCTCACCGGTCTCCTGATCGAAGCCGCC
>JANOWV010000277.1:0-4124 GCA_031418075.1 Actinomycetes bacterium | reverse complement strand
GTCGTGCTCGGCATGCTCGTCTTCGCGGCCACGTTGGAGTCGGTCTTCGGCTACTGCCTCGGGTGCAAGGTGTTCGCCCTGCTCATGCGGGTCGGTGTCATCCCGGAATCGGTCTGCGAGGCCTGCAACGACCTGACGCTCAGGCGCCCGGAGCCGGCAACCTCCTAGATTGGCCGGATGGCCATCGCAGCTGACGTTCCGCCGCTCCCACCCGACCTCTTCCTGCCCGAGCCGGAGCCACGCGACGTCCGGTACACGGTGATCTCGGTGGACGACCACCTCGTCGAGCCGCCCCACATGTTCGAGGGACGACTTCCTGCTGCGCTCCAGGACCGCGCGCCCAAGATCGTGGTCACCGAGAAGGGTCATGAGGTCTGGGAGTTCGAAGGGGAGCGGCACTTCCAGGTTGGCCAGAACGCCGTCGCGGGCCGTCGTCCGGAGACGGTGAAGATCGAGCCGTTCCGCTTCGACCAGATGCGACCCGGCTGCTACGACCCCGACGCCCGTGTCCGCGACATGGACATCAGCGGGGTCTGGGGCTCACTGAACTTCCCCTCGATGATCACCGGGTTCTGCGGGCGGGTGTACTCCCAGATCCCCGACCGCGAGCTCGGACACGCGGTCACGCGCGCGTGGAACGACTGGATGGCGGAGGAGTGGTGGGGCGCGCACCCTGATCGATTCATCCCGCTCGGGATCACCGACCTCGCCGACCCCGAGCTCGGCGCCGAGGAGATCCGTCGCAACGCTGCACGGGGCTTCACCACCGTCTCGCTCCCCGAGCGTCCACATCGCATCGGCTTCCCGGCGATCTTCGACGAGTACTGGGAACCCGTCATTCGTGCCTGCGCCGAGACCGACACGGTCATCAGCCTGCATGTGGGCTCGTCGGGCATGGCCGACTTCCCGACGGGGGCCCCGGCGATCCAGCTCGGTGCAACCCTGTTCGGCCAGCTCTCGCTCACCGCGTGCGCGGAGTGGATCTGGTCGGGATGGGCGGTCCGGTTCCCCGACCTCAAGATCGCCATGTCGGAGGGCGGCATCGGCTGGGTGGCGATGCTCATTGATCGCCTCGACAACATCGTCGACCGATCCGGCTACGGACTCGAGGGGTTCGAAGGGCTCCGCCCGGCCGACGTGCTGCGGCGGAACTTCTGGTTCTGCACGATCGACGATCCGTCGACCATCGAGACCCGCACGACGATCGGGGTCGAGAACATCATGGTCGAGACGGACTACCCGCACGGCGACGGCACCTGGCCCGACACGCAGTCGGTGATCGCGGAGTGCTGGGGCCATATCCCGGTCGACGAGCTGCGGATGATGACGCACGAGAACGCGGCCGCTCTGTACCGTCATCCGCTCCCCGAGGTGGTGTTGCCGTGATCGACCGCGCCGGGAAGGACGCGGCGTCGGTCCTCGCCGACCTCGACGCCCGTCAAGCCCGAGAGCCGGACGTTCACGGTTCGCGCCTGTTCGGTCTCGTCTATCCCACGGGTCGAGAGGCCCTCGAGGAGCTGATGCTCCAGGTCCATCGGCGCTACCTGTTCGGGAACGCCCTGAACCCGTTCAAGTTCCCCGAGCTCGCGGCGCTCGACTCCGATGTCGTCGAGTTCGTCGGTGCCCTGCTCAACATCCCGGCGGGTGGTGGGGGCGCGATGACGTCCGGCGGGACCGAGTCGATCCTCATGTCGATGCTCGTGAGCCGCGAGCGAGCGCGGGCGCGCGGCGTCGAGCGACCCACGATCGTCGCGCCGATCTCTGCACACCCTGCGTACGCGAAGGCCGCCCATTACTTCGGTCTCGATGTCGTGCGGGTCCCGCTCGACGACGACTACCGGGCCGATGTGCGCGCCGCGGCCGACCTCGTCGGACCCGATACCGCCGTCGTCATCGCTTCGGCGTTCAACTACCCCTACGGGATCATGGACCCCATCGCCGACCTCGCGGCGATCGCCGCGGAGCACGGTGCCGGCTGCCATGTCGACGCATGTATCGGTGGCTTCGTCCTGCCCTTCCTGGAACGACTGGGCCACGACGTCCCTCCCTGGGACTTCCGAGTCGACGGGGTGACCGAGATCTCGGCCGATATCCACAAGTACGGGTACGTGCCGAAGGGCGCTTCGGTCGTACTGCACCGCGACGACGACTGGTTCGGGTACCAGGGGTTCGTCTACGACCGGTGGCCGTCGGGGTTGTACGGCTCGGCCGCGATGGCGGGCGCGCGTCCCGCGGCGCCGATCGCCACCGCATGGGCGGTGCTCACCCATCTCGGGGTCGACGGATACACCGAGATCATGGGCGGTCTCATGGAGACGGCGGCGAAGGTGCGGGCTGCGGTCGACGCGCTGCCTGACGTCGAGATCGTCGGTGACCCGATCGGTCCGGTCCTCGCACTGCGGTCCGACACGATCGACCTCTATGCCGTGGGCGACGTGATGGACGCCAAAGGGTGGAACCTCAACCGCAACGTCGAGCCTCCGGGGCTGCACCTGATGCTGTCGCCAATTCACGCCGAGGCGGTCGATTCCCTGCTCACCGACCTCGCTGAGGCCGTTGCCCACCACGGCACGTCGGCTGACAAGGAGATCCGATACTCCTAGTCCGGTACGCGGCGTCATCGTGGGTGCGGACCGCCGCACCTGTGCTCGCCTACGGTCGAGGCGTGGGCGAATCGACCGAGACCTCCGATGGGGGCGGCAACGAGGACCGTCAGGCGGCCCGGGCACGCCCGGTGCGGGTCCGATGGCGACGCCTGCGTGTCGCCGGTCGCTCCGCCGCCTGCCTCGAAGCCGGCGAGGGTCGCACGGTGGTGTTCCTCCACGGGTGGGGGCTGAGCCATCGCGCGTACCGCGACGCGGTACGGGGGCTGGCCGCTAGTGGCGTGCGCGTGCTGGCGCCCGCGTTGCCCGGTTTCAGTGGCACCGCGGCACTCCCCGCCGACGAGGCGACGCTCCATGGGTACGCGGCATGGGTCGCGGCGTTCCTCGACGAGATGGAGATCGCCGATCCGGTGATGATCGTCGGACACTCGTTCGGCGGTGGTGTGGGGATCGTCGCCGCGCACGATCATCCGAGCCGTGTCGGAGCGCTCGTCCTGGTGAACGCGATCGGTGGAGCTGCATGGACGCGTGATGGCGAGCTCGTCACCGCGATGGCGGACCGACCACTGTGGAACTGGGGATTGCACTTCTCCGCCGACCTCGGCCGCCCCATCCAGCTCGCGAAAGTGCTGCCCGTCGTCATCTCGGAAGCGCTCCCGAACCTCGTCCTCGATCCTCGTGCGTTCGTGCATGCCGCGCGTCTCGCTCGCGACGCCGACCTCACCTCCGAGCTCGAAGTGCTGCACCGGCGGGGACTCCCCGTGGTGGTGGTGTGGTCGCCGAGAGATCGCATCGTCACCGAGGCCTCCGTCGAGGCGCTGTGCGAGGCGTTGGGCGATGCAACGACGATCTCGGTACCGGGAGGCCACAACTGGTTGTTGGCCGATCCGGCACACTTCAGCGAGGTCATGACGAACGTCGTGCAGGTGGCCGAGCGAGCGCGCTGGCTGGAGGCGGGACGCACTCGTCGCTGGTTGCGCCGGGTTCGTCGACCACGGACCCTCGAGCGGGGGAACTCGGTCGGAGAGAAGATGCAGGTCTGAGATGGTGCGCTGGAAGCCCGGTCGTCGGAGCACGAACATCGAGGATCGACGCGGACAAGGCCCCGCGAGTGGTGGCGGGGGACTCGGCGGCTTGCCGTTTCCCATCAACTTCCCCACGGGCGGCAAGGGTTGTCTCGGGTTGGGCGGTGGCACGCTCGGGATCGTCGTGACGATCGCGCTCCTCCTGCTGAACGGCGGCAACATCCTCTCGACCGGTGGGTCGACGAGTGGCGGCTTCCCAGTTGGACCCGACGTCGAGCTGCCCGGCGCACCGAGTGCCCAGGGTGAGCCCCTCCCCGGTGCACCCGATCCCGACGCCGAGCTCGTGGACTACATGTCGTTCGTCCTCGACGACGTGCAGGGCGTGTGGCGCGACGAGTTCACGAGAGCGGACGCGCAGTACGAGGACGCGAAGCTCGTGCTGTTCACCGGTGCAGTGGACTCCGGATGCGGGTTCGCCCAGGCCGCTTCGGGGCCG
>JANOWV010000276.1:0-5718 GCA_031418075.1 Actinomycetes bacterium | reverse complement strand
CGCACCGTTCGCGGTCGGCGCCTACATCGCGTCCGCGTACTTCTTCACCTCGTCGACGAGCTTCGCCAACCCGGCCGTCGCGGTCGGGCGGATGTTCAGCAATACGTTCGCCGGCATCGATCCGTCGTCGGCACCCGCGTTCATCGGGTTCGAGCTCGTCGGCGCGGTCGTGGGGATCGCGCTCATCGCCGCGCTCTACCCGACGATCCGCGCGCACGTCGACGACGTGGTGGTGCCGCACCCGGCCGCGGACGGCGAACCCACGACCTGATCGTGGTCAGGCGGCCAGGCGACTCGCCAGCTCGGCGTGTCCGGGGCCGGTGATCTCAGGAAGCACGACGGGACGTCCCGAGGCGGCGAGGATCAGCGCCTCGGCGGGCCCGCTGACCTCGGGCCCCTCGCCGAAGGTCCAGTCGACGTCGGTGGCGCGCCAGCTGAGGCCCTTCATGCGCTGCTTCGACTTCAGGAAACCACCGATGGTGGGGAGCCCGTCGAGCGCCGCAACGAGACGGTCGGACGAGATCGCGCGCGGACGGCCGAGCGGGCGACGGATGTCCTGGTGGTGCACAAGGTGGTCGATGAAGCCTTCCTTGTCGGAGATCGTCTTCGCGATGCCCATGCGGATGTGGCCGGCCGCGACTGCGGTCCATGCGTCGCGGATCTCGGCTGCGGTGTGCGCCGACCCGTACTCGCGCGAGGCCTCGAACGATGCCTTCGGGACACTGAAGCGGTTCTTCGCGACTTCGACGAGGATCGTGGGCAACGGTGTTGTGTGCCCGACGATCATGTGCGAGACGACATCGCGGACGCGCCAGCCCTCGCAGAGGCTCATCGCGTCGAACTCGGGCTCGCTGAGCTCCCCGAGCGTCGCGGCGAGGTCGCCGGACTCGTCCCAGATCAGTCGGCTGTAGTCGTGCTCGGCCATCGATCCTCCTTGATCGCGTGTGATCTTCGCAGACCACCATGACGAGGTCCACGGCAGTCGCGCCCACAGGCTAAGGCAGAGTCCAGAACGATCCGACGAGTCCGAGCGTGTCGAGGATCGTCTGGTTCTCGGCCCGCGTATGCGGCTGCCAGTCCGGGTCGAGCCGATCGCTCCACCACTGATGGGCGAGGTCGCAGAGCGTCGTCACGCTGATCGTCGCGCCCGGTGTTCGACCTTCGAGCCAGCGCGTGATGTGCTCTTCCGACCGGAAGAGGTTCATGGTGCTTCACGTGAATGCGATGTCGTCCCACCAGTGCGCGGCGGGGACCAGGCAGTGGAACAACAACGTCGGATCGTCCGGCGCATGGTTGCGCACCGCGACCTCGATGGGGTCGTCGCAGTCGGGACACGTCGTCGTGATCGTGCCGTCGACTCGGAGCGCCGCGCAGATCCCCAACGCGTCCCACGCGCAGCTGCCGTACCACGACCGCCCACCGGCCTCGACCTTGTAGGGCGTCGGGAGGGCCGAGAACGGGTTGGCCATCTGGATCTCGCCGGATCCGGGCAGCAGCACGAGGGCATGGTCTTCGTGGAGTCGCCACCACGCAGCCCGGATCTCCGCGACGGGATGGTGCGCATGTGCGGCGAGCTCCTGCGCGGTCGGGGCCTCACCGTGCTCGACGAACCAGGCATAGGTGAGGCCGCGGATCGCGAGATCGACATCGTCCATCGACGTCAGCTCTTCGCGAGCTCGATGGGCACTGCTCATCTTCTCCGGCGACGGGCTTGCGTCTGGTTCCGCTGGGCCTGCTCGGCGACCTCGGTGCGCAGGCGATGCCAGGAGTCGAGCCGCTGGGCCGAGAGCGTCTTGCCGGTGACCGCGGCGCGGACGGCGCAGCCGGGCTCGGTGTCGTGCCCACAGTTGGTGAACTTGCACCGCAGCGAGAGCTCGGCGATGTCGTCGAAGGACTCCTCGACCGTGTCGGTGTCGGCCGAGAGTCCGACCGCGCGCACCCCCGGCGTGTCGATGAGGCATCCGCCCATCGGGAGGAGGTGGAGCTGTCGAGACGTCGTGGTGTGGCGTCCCTTGGCGTCGCCGCCCCGAACCTCGGCCGTCGCGGCGACATCTTCTCCACACAGCGCGTTCGCGAGTGTGGACTTTCCGGCACCCGACTCACCCACGGCTACCACGGTCGCGCCCGCGATCCGCATCGCGAGTGCGTCCATCCCCGCTCCGGTTGGCGCCGAGGTCGGGAGGACCTCGAGCCGGGGATCGATCGCGTGGGCGTCGACGAGCGTGGCGTCGAGGTCGTCGGCGAGGTCGATCTTCGTGAGCACCAGGATGGGTTGCGCGCCGGCGTCGCGGGTCTGGGCGACGAACCGTTGGATCCGGCCGGCCCGCACCGGACGGTCGAGCCCGCACACGATGAGGACGAGATCGACGTTGGCGGCGACGACGGAAGCGGTGCCGGTCGACGGGTCGAGGCGCTCGAGCAGTGAGCGCCGGGGGAGGAGGTCGAGCACGGTGACGCCGTCGGCGGTGACCCAGTCGCCCACCGCGAGGGGCGGCACCGCGGGGCGGAGATGGAGGTGGCGCGTCTCGTGGGTGAGCGTCGTGAGCACGGCCACGCCGTCGTGGCGGATGACTCGGCCGGCGTCGCCTCCGCCGGCGGCGGCGAGGGTCGCGTCCCAGTCGTCGTCCCAGCCGAGCGCGTCGAGTGCCCCGCGGTGTTCGGGATCGGTGGTGCTCATACGCGGACCTCGGGAGACAGGTCTCCAGTGTGTCCCACGAACGGGGCTCGACGCGCCGATCGCGGGAAGCATGCCGCGTACCGTCATCGCATGCGGGGAGTGCGGATGCTGGCGGGTGCATGCGTCGTCGGTCTCGCGCTGGGTGCGGCGCCGAACGCGGGCGGGCGCGCGATTCCGCGCTCGAACGGTGGCCTGATTGGGAGGACGGTCGGGTGCGGGCGGGCGGTGACCTCTACTGGCCCAACGGGCGCACGAGGCGCGACCACGCCCGTCCTCCTCGTACACGGCTTCGCCGGCCGACCTTCCGACTTCCGACGGACGCTGAACGGCTACCCGAGCCTCCTGAAGAAGGTGCGCGCGCTCCCCGGGGCTGCGGTGTTCACGTTCGACTACTCGGCGCACTCCCTCGAGTGGGTGACCGATCCCGCCATAGGCCCGGCTCTTGCCCGCGCGATCGACTGCCTCTCGATCGCCTATGCGCGCCCCGCGATCGTCGTCGCACACTCGATGGGCGGACTGGCGGCGCAGTACGCGCAGGGCCAGGTCCTCGGGGGTGGGCCGGTCGCGGGTCGACTGGCCGGCGTGATCGCCATCGGGACGCCGTTCGACGGTGCGCAGTTCCTCGGCGTCGATGGAGGCCCGAGCGCATTCGTGTTCGACCGATTCCGCGACGCGGCGTTGGATGTCTGCGATGAGCCGAGACCCACCCGACCGAGAAGGCAGTTCTGTGACCTGATCGGCGCGACGGCCACACCCGCGGTGCGCGCCATGCGAAAGGGATCGAGCAAGCTCCGAGCGCTGCCGGACTGGGACTCGCGGGTGCGTATCGTCGCGCTTACCGGCGACATCGTGTTCAGCATCGGTGCGTTCGGTGCGACGCAGGATATTGGTGTCGGCGATATCGCCGTTGCGGTTGACTCGGCCACGACCGGTGCGACCTCCGGGACCCGACCATTCGTCGCTCGGTGTCGGGAGTCGTTCTTCGACGTCGCGCAGGTGTTCGACACCTCACCGTGCGCGCACACCAACGAGGTGGCGAACCGGCGGATCGTCGCCCAGGTCGCCGACCGCGTGCGCGACGCGCTCAGGCGCTCGATACGGATGGCGCGGTAAAGCGATCTTCGAGGCCGTAGAAGCGCAGCGGGGTGTCCCACAGCACTGCGCGCCGGTCGTCGTCGGAGACGCCCGGGACCTTCTGGAGGAACTCCGCGACGGCACCGGGGTACTCGGCGTCGGGGTGGGGAAAGTCGCTCGCCCACACCACATGGTCGGCACCGACCCGATCGATGGTCGATGCGGCGAGCACATCCTCCGGATCGGAGGAGATCACGCACTGGCGGGCGAAGTACTCGGTCGGTGTGAGCGAGAGGTCGGAGCACTCCGTGTCGAACATCCAGTGCCGGTGGTCGTCGAGGCGTGCGAGCCAGTAGGGGAGCCAGCCGGTGCCCGACTCGAGGAACGCCACCCGCAGGCCGGGGTGGTGTTCGAGCACCCCGCCGAGGATCAGGGCAACCATCGCGGTCATCTGCTCGAGCGGGTGCGAGCACGCGTGCCGGGCCGCGAACCCGGAGAACCGGTCGGATCCGATCGTGGTGCCCGAACGCACGCCCAGCGCCTCGTGCACCGCCAGAACACCGCCCGTCTCCTCGAGTGCGTCGTAGAAGGGTGTCCACGACGGAGCATCGAAGTAGTCGCCGCCCAGGTGGTTGGGGCGGATCAACACACCGGGGAGGCCCAGCCCCACGGCGCGGTGCACCTCCGTCGCGGCGGCGACTGGATCGCGTGGCACGACGCCGATGCCCGCCAGGCGCGACGGCGTGGCGTCGCAGTAGTCGGCGATCCAGTTGTTGTACGCGCGACACGTGGCGGCCGAGCCGGCGGCGTCGAGCTCGGGGATGAACGGGACGAACAGGCCCATCGACGGGAACAACACGGCCGCGTCGATGCCCTGGGCATCCATCGCCCGGAGATACGAGGGTGCGTCGAAGCCGTGGTCGAGCTGGTCGCGCAACAGCTCGAGATCGCCGCACATCTGGTACGGCGTCGTGGGCGGGAGGTCGAACACCTCCGTTCCCGGCGGGGCGAACTCGGCGAAGACGTGGCCGGGTTCGACGACGTGGCCGTCGGCGTCGAGGATCGCGAGGTCGCCGTGCATCGTCGTCGAACCGGTCAGACGATGCGGCGGGCAGCCATGCCGCCGTCGAGCGGGATCACCGCGCCGCTGAGATAGGTGGATCGGTCCGATGCGAGGAACGCGACGAGGTCGCAGACCTCTTCGCCGCGGCCGATGCGTCGCATCGGGTTCGTCGCGGCGATCTGGGCTCGCAGCTTCTCGGGGTCGGGAGCCATCGCCGAGAACTTCATGAAGAGTCCGGTGTCGGTGGCCGACGGTGCGAGCAGGTTGACCCGAACGTTGTCAGGGGCGTGCTCGATCGCGGCCTGCTTGCAGAGGTTCAGGAGCGCACCCTTCGCGGCGCAATAGGCCGCGTGTCCGGGCGACACGATGAGACCGAGGGTCGAGCCCATCGCGATCACCGACCCGCCGCCGTGGTCGACCATGTAAGGGATCGCGGCGCGCATGCAGAGGAACGGGCCCTTGAGGTCGACGTCGAGGACGTGCTGCCAGTCCTCGTCGGCGAGGTCGACGAGCGGGGTGATGTTCTCGATCGCGGCCGACAGCACCAGCGTCGAGATGGGGCCGAGCGCCGCGGCCTCGGCGACCATCGCGTCGACCTCGGTGCGGGACGTGACGTCACAGGTGACGGCGACCGCGCGGCTCCCGGCATCCACGATCGCGTCCACCGTGGCTTGCGCACCGTCGGCGTCGATGTCAGCGACGAGCACCGTCTGGCCTTCGCTCGCGAGGCGGTGCGCGATCGCGTCTCCGAGGCCCGACGCACCACCGGTGACGATCGCGACGCTCATCGGTAGACCGCGAGTCCGCCGTCGGCCGGGATGACCGCGCCGCTCACGTACGACGACAGGTCGCTCGCGAGGAACAGCGCGATGCGGGCGACGTCGTCGGCGGTGCCGAGGCGCCG